>JAADHY010000218.1 GCA_013151585.1 Planctomycetota bacterium | reverse complement strand
ACCATCGCCAAAGGACTTACGTCAAAAAACCGGCCGAAAAAAATTTCGAAATCGCCCAAATTCGCCCTCAACTGGGGAAGTTGGGCTAGCGCCTTCCGCTCACACGCTCCCGGTTGCGGCGGGCTGGCCGCGTTAAGGTGTTTCCGTGCATATCTTTTCCAGTGATGGAGAAAACCGCTGGCCCCGACAAAAGATCGCCACTCCGCCCTGCAAAGACATCTTGTGGCGGCATGACCCGGCGATTCACAAGTTTGCGAAGAAGGAGCCTGGTCGTAAAACCCGCTCAGCGGTAGGGGGGAACCTCAGACAAGTTGCTGCGCGTCGCGAGCAGCGCTTGCGGACATCCTGTTAGTCCGCAGCCAGGGAAACGCAGACAATTTCTTTATCGTTTCGAGCGAACATGCATTTGTTGGCGAAGGCAGGATGACTCCACACGACGCTCCGACCGAACGCCTCGCCGGTTGGTTCCAAGACATGCAGCCGATCCAGCTCTTCGTATTTTTCGGGAGTCAGCTTGGCCAGGATCAAGTCTCCGGTTTCGCTAAACAGGAAAAAGCGGTCCTGATTCTTGACAATGAACACGGTCCCGTAGCTGGCGCGGCGTGAGCCGGTCGTGGGTTGGAAGGTCTCCCACAATCGTTCGCCGGTCTCCAACCGGGCAGCCACGAGCGATCCGCGCCGGCAGGTTGCTCCGTAGATGACACCGTCATTGATGATGGGGGCACAAGTGGCCGAGTAAAGAGCCGTCTTTGGTTTTCCTCGCCAGAGCTCTCGGACGGCTGGCTTGTTCGGGTCCAGGCGGAGCAGCACGGCGACAGGGCCGATGCCGCTGGCGAACAAATAGTCGCCGTATCGCAAAGGCGGGATGATCGACATCCCATAGCTCGGCCGCAACGGCACCGACCAGAAAAGTTTGCCTGTCTTCGGGTCCAAGCTGTTCAGCGACTCCACGTGCCAGATCAAAAGCTGCTTTCGACCTCCGGCGGTAATCAACGCTGGGGCGCAGTAACCGGGTTCACGTGCCGAGAGGGCGCGCCACCGTTCCTGGCCGGTGTACTTGTTGAAAGCGACGGCGACGCTGCCCTTGCCACCGACGACGCAAAACAGCGTGTCGCCGTCCACCAGCGGGTGGGCGGAGAAGCCCCAGATGGGCGTTCGTGTTTTGTATTCGTCGCGGAGCTGTTTCGACCACAGGACTCGGCCAGTCTGTGCATCGAAGCAGAAGAGATGGCCTTCTGCGCCGAGCGTATAGACGCGGTCACCATCGACGGTTGGTGTGGCCCGTGGCCCGGCCGGATACGAGATCTCGTACGGACAATGATATTCGTGCTTCCAAAGAATCTCCCCCGTCTCAGCACTCAAGCACAGGACTCGCTCATTGCCCTGTAGTCGAGCTCGGCGGCCGGGATTGTTGAAAGCTTCGCCTGCGGTCCGGACGTAATCCGTCACGTAGACTCGTCCCCGAGCGACGGCTGGTCCTGCGTAGCCGCCGGCGATCGGTGTCCGCCACTTGATAGCCGCATCCTTTTTCGGCAGCGTGCGTGTAATCCCGGTTTCCGGCCACACGCTATCCCGATTGGGGCCTAACCACTGAGGCCAGTCGGCGGCGCACGCTGTCGTTCCCATCGCGCCTGCCGCTAACAATCCACTGCAAACCGACAGAAATGGAATCCACCGAGCCATCGAACCACCTCCCCGCCTGCCAAAGTTCTCCTTGAACGGCATAGCGCCGCAACTCAAATGAACGGCAGACGCTACCCTCCGGTGGTCGCCACCGGTCAATCCATCACCATCCGACCGCAGGCTAGCGCCTCGCGTTCGCTCACACACAAAAAACCGTCGCAGAAAAGAGGGGCGTCGTGCGCCCATCAAACGAAGGAACCCCCCTTTCGCATTTCGGATTCGTCCCTGGTTTCGAAACGGTTCGCTATTGTAAACGTCGACCGAGCAAGGGCCAAGCGGTCGCCCAAGAACGAGAACCCAGCGGCCGTTTGAACTGCCGTCTGATTGCTTTCTTCGGACGGGAATCTCAACGGTGCGTCCCGGAGCGAGACCGCTTTGGCTCTTAACAACCAATAGAAAAAAGCGGAGGCGAGTAAAGCTATCAGAAGCTCCTCACCGCCGCTTTGTCCATTCGCAAAGCCAGGAAGGGCTCGGCTGTTAGACCTCGAGCAAGTCCAACAGTGCTTGTGGCAGAGTGAAGAACTCGTCGATCTCCGACGGATCTCCGACGATGGTATCGTTGCCCGGTCCGCCGGCGAGTGTGTCAACACTGCCGCCTTGGCCCGCGACGTAATCGTCGCCGGCGTCGCCCATCACGACGTCGTTGCCCGAGCTGCCGAACAGTTGGTCGTTTCCATCGCCGCCGAGCAGCGTATCGTCTTGCAAGCTGCCCACCAGCAAGTCCGCTCCTTCGCCTCCGTTGGCCGCGTTGAAGCCGGCGTCGGTGAAGATCCAGTCGTTGCCAGTTCCGCCGATGAGGATGTCGTCGCCGTCACCGCCGTAGAGCGAGTCGTTGCCGGCTTCGCCGCGGAGCGTGTCGTTGCCGGCGTTGCCCATAATGCAGTCATCGCTATCGCCGCCGTTGATCAGGTCGGGCTGGTTGCTGCCGATGAGCGTGTCCTTGCGGCCGCCGCCGTTCAGAGTGACCGAACCGAGCGTGAAGGCTGAGGCGTCCAGAATGTTCGCCTCATCGCCGCCGGTCAGCTCGACCCGCTCGAAGTTGGCGATGGTGTTATTGCCCAAGCCGGTCAGCGTGACATTAGTCAGCGTCTGATCGGCATCGACGGTCTGGCGGAGTTCATCGACGGCCGCTCCACCGTCCAACGAATCGTTGCCCTCTTCGCTGAGGATCGTGTCGTCGCCGGCGTTGCCGTGCAGCGTATCGTCGCCGGTTCCTCCGGTCAGGCTGTCGTTGTCGTCCCCACCGGTGGCGGAGTCATTGCCGGCCCCGCCGACGAGCGTGTCGTTGCCGGCGTTGCCGTTCAAGACGTCGTCGCCGTCGCCAGCATCCAGCCAGTCTGAGCCCAAGCCGCCGGAGAGCACATCCGCGCCCGCACCGCCGACCAAGGTGACTGGACCCGAGAAGGCCGTGGCCACCAGCGTGTTGTCACCGGGGCCGCCAGTCAGCGACGCTTCCTCGATGCTCGTCAGCGCCTCCATTGCGCCGTTGATCAACTGAGCGTCGTTGAGCGTGAGGTCGCCGTCGGTGGATTCGACCAATCGGTCGGTGCCGTCTCCGCCGTCAAACTCATCCTGTCCGTCTCCGCCGGTCAGCGTATCGTTGCCCGGACCGCCGGTGAGCGAATCGTTGCCTGCCTCGCCGACGAGCGAGTCCTGTCCGCCTTGGCCGCTCAAGATGTCGCTTCCGTCGCCGCCGAGCAGCGTGTCGTTGCCGGCGCTGCCGTAGAGGAAGTCGTCGCCTTCTTCCCCTTGCAGCAAGTCGTTGCCGAGCGAGCCGTTCAGGAAATCATTCCCCGGACCGCCACGCAGTTCGTTGTCGCCGCCGCCAGCCGTCAAGGTATCGTTCCCGAGGCCGCCCACCAACAAGCTGCTGCCCGCTCCGCCAAGCAGCGAGTCGTTGTCGGCACCGCCCGAAAGCGTGTCGCCGGTAGCACTGCCGATCAACGTGTCGTGGCCTTTGCCTCCCTCGACCGTCAGTTGGACGGATCCAAGATCAGCGCCGGCAGCGGAAATCTGATCGTTCCCTGAGCCGCCGTAGATCGTCAGCGGAATCGGCACGTTCAGCCCTCGCAGATCGGACACGGTCACGACATCATTGCCGGCGCTCATACTGATCGTAATCGGCACGACCGCGGCGGGCACGTTCAGCCGCCCGGAACCATCGGAGATTCGCAGCCAGGTGCTGGCCCGATAGACGGTGAAGGTGTTGGCGACCGAGTTGCCCCGAACGTCGACCCAGTCGCTCGGGTCTGGATTGACGATGGTGTCGATTCCGTTTCGAACCTGCCAGATCATGCGGTCCGCACCCGGACCACCGCTCAGACGGTCGCCGCTGCCTCCCTGTCCCAGCAGGATGTCGTTGCCCTCGCCGCCGTAAAGCGAATCGGTGCCGGCGTTTCCATAAATCAGGTCGTCGCCACCACGGCCGTCCAACGTGTCGCGATACAGGCCGCCGACGAGCACATCATCGCCGGCGCCCCCATACAAACGGTTGTTGCCCGCCACACCAAACAGCCAGACCCGTCCCGCGGTAAAGGCCGAGGCGTCCAACACGTTGGCATGCTCCCCGCCGACCAGTCTCGCTCGCTCGATGTTCGCAATGGCGTTGGTCCCCATACCGATCAGTTGGGTGTCGGTCAGCGTCTGGTCGGCATCGACGGTTTGTCGCGCTTCGTCGGTGCCGGAGCCGCCGTCGAGCGTATCGTCGCCTTCATCGGCCACCAGCGTGTCGTTGCCGGACTTCCCGAGCAACAGGTCGTTCCCCAGCTCACCCATCAGCAGGTCGTGGCCGCCCTGACCGGAGACGTAATCGTTTCCGTCACCGCCGTACAGAGTGTCGTGGCCGGCGTTGCCGAACAGTTGGTCCACTCCCGACTCACCCATCAGGCAGTCGTTGCCAAACGCTCCGGCCAGCAGGTCGTTGCCCGCTCCGCCGGCCAGCGTCACCGAGCCGCCGAAGGCCGAGGCGTTCAAGAAGTTGTCGCCGGCGCCACCGACCAAACTGGCCTGCTCCAGATTCAGCAGCGTGTCGGTGCCGAATCCCGTCAACTGGGTATTTGTCAGGGTGAAGTCGATGTCCCCGGCCGCGAATAGCAAGTCGACATCGTCCGAACCGTCGATCAGGTCGTCTCCCGCCTGGCCGCTGAGCGTGTCGCTGCCAACGTCTCCGATCAGGGTGTCGTTGCCGTCCCCGCCGAGGAGCGAGTCTTGGCCACCTTGGCCCTTCAAGTAATCGTTACCGCTGCCGCCGAGGAGCGTGTCGTCGCCGTGGGCCGCGAAGATCTGGTCATCGCCCGCCTGGCCGTCCAGGATATCATTGCCGCCGGCGGCCGTGATGGTGTCGTTGCCGGGGCCGCCGAGGATTGAGTTATCGCCATCCTCGCCGTGCAGCTCGTCGTCACCGGTGCCGCCCAGAATCGTATCATCACCGCGAGCGCCATGGATGGTGACCGGTCCCAGCGTGAATCCCGACGCGTCCAGTCGGTTCGAAGAATCACCGTCGACCAATTCGGCCTTCTCGATTGTGTTCAAAATCGAGACGCCTTCGCCGATCACTTGGGTGTCGGTCAGAATCTGGTCGCCGTTGTAGACCTGCCGCACCACGTCCACGCCGTCGCCGCCGATCATCGAGTCGTTCCCGCCGGTGACGACGAGCGTATCGTCGCCGAGCTGGCCGTCGAGCGTGTCCGTTCCGGCACCGCCCTCCAATTCATCATTGCCATCGTAGGGAATCGCTGCCGCCGCCGCCCAACAGCGAGTCATTGCCCGCCTCACCGCGTACCAGGTCGTTGCCGGCTTCGCCATCCACCGTGTCATCCGCTGCGCCGCCGGAGAGGGTATCGGCTCCGTCACCGCCCCGCAGGCTGTCGGCGTCCGCACCGCCGTCCAGCGAGTCCGCCAAAGCGCTGCCGACAATCGTGTCGCTTCCGGTGTTGCCCAGCAGTCGGGCGCCAGCCACGTTCAGAGCACTGGCGTCGATCTGATCGTCGCCGGCCAAGCCATCGACCACCAAAGTGGCATTAAAGGTCGGGTCGATGGCCAGCAGCGTGATCGTGTCATTACCATCGCCGCCGTTGACGGTCAAAGCATTCTGCGGATTGGTCAGGGTGATACTTTCGAAGCCGGTCGCGCCCGTGGCGTCGCGGATCAACGTTCGGCCGGCCGCCTCAGCCAGCATCTCGATCGTGTGATCGCCGACAAAAGTGGCTCCGATCTGGAAGATGCGGTCGATCGCTGGCGTCAGGTCCAGCACCGGCTCCAGCCCGGTGTACGTCACCGTTCGTACGTTGACGCCGTCGTCGAAAGTTACCGTCCCGGCTCCCACGCCGGTCGCCGTGTAGGTGACCGTTTGGAAGGCTGTCGTTGCTCCCTCAATCTGCAGCGTGTCCCCGCCGACCTCGCCCAACCCGTTGACGAACAGGCCGAGCTGCGGGATCGGGCTTCCGTTGACAAAGTCAACCGTGAACTGGTCGTCGTTGATGCCGCCCTGGTCGCCCGTGACGATGATCGGATTGACAAAATCGGCTGTCGTGAGAACCGGCACCCCGTTCAAATCCACTTCGATCTGGCCGGCGCCGTTGACAAAGATTCGCCACTCGTCCGGAGCGGGGTCGTCGTTCAGAATCCTGCCCAATCCTTGACCGTCCAAAATGGCCGCGTTCACCGGATTCGACAGATCGACGAAGAACGTCTCGTCCGGTTCAAACCGGGTATCTCCATTCACCTGCACCGTGATCGTCTTGAGCGTTTCACCTGGATTGAACAGCACTTGACCGCTGGCCGCTACGTAATCGGTCCCACCGTTGGCCGTGCCATCCGTGGTCGTCCAGTCCACGGTGATCGGCAAGCCGTTCGGTTGGTTCAAGGTGACGTTGAAGACAAAATCGGTGAAGCCGGCGTCGCCTTCCAGGAGTGTCACATCGCCGATGCTGATAGCCGTCTCGTCGTTCTGGATGGTGCCGACCCCTTGGTTCTTCGCAAAGAAGACCGGGTTCCCCGCACTGTCGATGGCTCCTGTGAGGTTGACAAAGAACGTCTCGTTCCCTTCGGGGGTCGTGTCGCCGAACACCGTTACCGTGATCGTCTTTTGGAGCTCGCCCGGCGCAAACACCAGCACGCCATTCGTGGGCTGATAGTCGCCGTCGGCGACCGTCGCCGTACCGTCGGCCGTTTGGTAGCTCACCATGATCGTCTCGACCGACGGGGCCGACAGCGTCACCGTGAAGATGAACGTCTTGCTGCCGCTATCGCCCTCCATGTCGGCTACGTCGTCGATCGAAACCGCCGCATCGTCATTCAAGATCGTACCGATGGCCAGGTCATCTGCGATGGTGGCGTTCACGGCGCCGGTCAGCCGCACGTTGAACGTCTCGGTCGGTTCCGGCGTCGTGTCGCCGTTGACCTCGACCGTGATCGTCTTGGTCAGTTCGCCCGGCGCGAAGGTCACCGTTCCTTCCAGAGCGAGGAAGTCTTCGCCGACGCGCGCCGTATCGGGCTCGACGACGTAATCCACCGTGACTGTCTCCACGCTGGCGCGATCCAGCACGACCGTGAAGATAAACGGAGTCGAGCCGCCATCGCCCTCCACGTGCGTCAGATCCTGGACACTAACCGAATAGGCATTGACTTCGAACGCTCCGATGTCGCTGGTGTCATTGGTCGGTCGGTCGGCGCCTCGCTGGTCGGTGTTGTCCAAC
>JAADHY010000106.1 GCA_013151585.1 Planctomycetota bacterium | reverse complement strand
GCAGCAGGGCGAGCGAGCGTTGGACAAGATTGGTGTGCGGGCCGGTTCGCTCAGCTCGCCCCCCGCCGTCGACGTCATTGAGACTGAAGAGGAAGTTCGGGTTCTGGTCGACTTGCCCGGTGTCGATCCGGAGCAAGTGACGGTCGAGCTGACCGGCCACATGCTCACCATCGCCGGTGAGCGAGCCGGTACGGAGGCCGACGACGCCAAAGCGGTCCACGTGCGTGAGCGGTTCCAAGGCAGCTTCCGTCGGTCGGTTCCGTTGCCGGTTCCCGTTAAGCCGGACGAGGTCGAGGCGGAAGTTGCGAACGGTGTCTTATGCGTGCGAATGCCCAAGGCGGACGTCGCGCGCTCGAAACGCATTCCGATCAAAGCCGCTCCCAAGTCGACCTCGTCACCGGCTGTCGGCCCAGAGGGCATATAGGTCCAGAGAGAAAATCCTCGTCAAAAGACGGTGGAGGCGCCAGAGAATAACGTGCTCATTTTGTGGGATGGACATTCCTGTCCGTCGCCTTTTTGACGGTCTAAAAAGCGCATCTTACATCCCGAGCGGCACACAACTTGTTTTCTGACGGTTTCGAAGGGCGAGGTTCCGGCCGAACGGCTCCGGGAACAGGAACAAGGGACCTGCAGTTGTCAGCTCGGCGGGAACTTCGCCCTCCTGTCACGCTTTCCGATCAGCCGGTTTTGAAAGGGGCCGGTCGAGGTTCTTTTTCATCGATACCGAGATGTCGCTGTCGGGAACCGCTTCGCTCCGGGCACGCCTCGTCTTCTGATCGCAATCTCGGACGAGGCCTCGATTCTTAGACTGTCAGAGCGGCAATGAGCCGATCGATGTCTTCCTCGTTGTTGTACGCGTGCGGGCTGACGCGAAGCCGACCCGCTCGGCAGTTTAGCACCACGCCCGCTCTGCGACAGATACGCCGCACCTCCAGCGGGTCCTGTCCGGGTAGTTCAAACGCGACGATCCCAGACCGATGAGCTTCGCTGCGGTCACTGACAACGACCGCCCCGCAGCTCTGAAGCTTTTCGCAGAGCAGGTCCGTCAGTTGCATCACACGTCGGAAGATATTTTCGAGGCCGTACTGGAGCAGCAGCTTCAAACTGGCGCCCAGCGCCAGCAAGCCGCCCATGTTGTAAGAGCCTCCTTCGTAGCGTCCGGCGGACGGTTTCAGATCGAACTGGAGATTAGTGAAATCACCGGCGTGTCGCACGCTGTTCCAGCCGACCCCCAGCGGCCGCAGCCGATCCAGGTGCTCGCGACGAATGTATAAGAGTCCCGCTCCTTCCGGGCCGAGCATCCACTTATGCCCGTCGGCAGCCAGAAAATCGACCGGCGTGCGGCGAACGTCGATGGGACAAACGCCCAACCCCTGAATCGCGTCCACAAATAACAGGGCGCCGCGAGCATGAGCGATTTCGGCCAAGCGGTCCAGGTCATGTCGCCAGCCGGCCGTGTAACCAACCCAACTCACGGTGATAATTCGTGTCCGATCGTCGCAAGCGGCTTCAAGTTGGTCGAGGCTGACGCGGCCGTCTTCCGCGGGGACCAGACGCAGCTCGACTCCGCGCGACTTCAAGTTGTACCACGGATAGTAGTTCGTTGGGAACTCGCCCGCCGGGCTGACGACGTTATCCCCCGGTTGCCACGGAAGACCTTCCGCAATCAGTGTCACTCCCTCGGTCGTGTTGCGAATGAAAGCGATTTCATCGGTGTCCGCGCCGATCATGGACGCGGCGGCCGACCGGGTTTCTTCAATGCGTCGTCGCCATTTCTGCCAATTGACGTCTCCGTTCTCCGTGGCGTCATCGCACCATTCCCGCAGGGCTTCGCGGGCCGGCCCCGACAAAGGAGCCATCGCCGCGTGATCGAGGTAGGCCCATTCCTGCACCACAGGCATTTGGTCCCGAAAATCCAACCACTTCTCGCCGTTCTGCATGCGTCCCACTCCTCGACCGACTCCGGGCGCCGGATAGCATCGAAAGGGAGCCCGTGTCGCCGGAACCCTAACGTGGCCTCGCTGTTACCCCGCCGCAACCGAGCAGCGCATTCTTGCTGGGCGCCGTCGTCCAACGCGACCACGGACCTCCCATGTGGCTCAAACAAAGCGGTGTGCCACGCAGGCATGCCGACACACGATGACTCTGCCGGACTGCGCCTACCAGTTTTGCCTTGTTGGAGGGAACTGACAAGAGCCTTTTCGAGAAAGACGCCGCCCCTGAGACGTTTCCGCGCGCAGTGCGAGTCTCGGCGGCCTCGTGAAACAGCGGCCTCGTGTCGAGCGGTCGCGAGGCGTTACCGCGTGCTGGTGCCCTGAGTGGTCGTCGGAGAGGCGGTGGAGGAACAGGAGGCTGCGGTATCGCAAGTCCAACTGGGTGAAGGGACAGGGACATGGCCCGTGCGGAAAGAATGTATCGGCGACGGAGCCAACGGCACGTACGTCGATGTCAACAGTGACTCGGCTCGGCGTTGGCGAAGCTCGTCATCCTTTCGTCGCATCTCGTCCAAAACAACGGGATGCCACGATTCGGTGTCCCGCAGATGTTCGGGGACGTAGTTTTCACGAGCCCAGCGGCGGAGCCGTAGCTCGGCAATCGGGTTGATCGAAGGCGAAGGGGGATCGATCCGCTGCATTTGGAAACTCTCCCGCCTGACGAAGTTTCTATCCTGGTTGGAGTCGAACCAACGGCCCGCGGACTTCGCCCCGGGACCTCGTCCTCCTTACGGGACCGTCAGAAAAAAGTTGTGCGGCTCGGGATATACGATGGGCTTTCTCGCCCGCCAAATCTCTCGCCCGTCAAAAAGGTGAGAGACAGAAATGTTCATCCTACAAAATGAGCCCGTCCTTCTCTGACGCCCTCTTACCTGACCGTGGCCACGCGGTTTGAGTGGCAGTGCTCTTGCACCGTTTTGGATCCAAAGCGGCAGAGGCCTGCCGCACTCTCTGAGCTCCCCAGACGACGGCGCAAACATTGTCCGCGTTCTTCGCGCAATGCTCGCGTACCCCAGAGGACAAACCCGATCAATCGTCTTGCGCACGGGGCCGCATCGCTCCTGTGCATCGGTCGGCTGAGCGAGTTTCCCTCATGAAAAGTCTCGGACGATATCGATCGGTTCGGATTTCGCCTCGCGGTCTGTGCGCGAGCGGCATCTTCCGCACAAACTGCTCGTATAGTGTGATCCGCATCTTCGTCGAGTCCGTAGCGGTCAGTCGCTCGAATGGTCCAAACCCGGGGTAGGCTCGGCGGACCCTGACAAAGCGTCGGACAGTTTCGATGTCAGCGACTCGGGCACGGAACGGATATGCAAGTCCCGCTGCGGGAACGCGATTTCGATTCCTGCTGCTCGGAACGCCCGGTCAATGGCCGTATGCAGTTCGTGGGTCACGGTCAACCGGTTGTCCAGATTCGGCAGGTAGCACCGCACCGTGAAGTTCAGCGTGCTGTCTCCGAATCCGTCGAAAATCGCGCTCGGAGCGGGTTCCTCCAGGATCAACGGGTGTTCGTTGACGACCTTCAGCAAAAGCTTCTGAACGAGGTCCGTGTCCGAACCATACGCGACGCCCACTTGAATAACGATTCGGTTCACTTTGTCCGACAGCGTCCAGTTGAGCAGCCGACCGGTGATGAAGTCCTTGTTCGGAATGATGAATTCCTTACGATCCCAGTTGGTGATCGTTGTGGCTCGGATCCGAATGCGAGAGACGACCCCGGTCACGTCATCCACGGTGACGACGTCGCCGACGCGAATCGGCCGCTCGAACAACAGGATCAACCCCGCCACGAAGTTGGCGAAAATCTCCTGCAGTCCGAAAGCCAACCCAAAGGTCAGCGCCGTGGCGATCCATTGCACTTTGGACCATCCGATTCCGATCGCACCGAAAGCGAGCACGATCCCTACAATCACGATGGCGTACTGCGTCAGCGACGTAATGGCGTAGCGGGTGGAGGCATCGAAAGGCAACCGTTCCAAAAGGGCCATCTCCATTAAACCGGGCACGTTCTTGGCGGCCACGGCAGTGGCGAAGGCGATCAGGATGCAGAGGGCTAAGTGAGAGACCGTGACCTGCTTGACGATCGTGCGAGTGACCTGCCCGCCCGGCGTGTCCGGGCGCTCCTCAGTCACTTGCACACTTGTTGTCCAGATCGTCCACCGGTCCAAAAAGTGCAAGGCCGGCAGAACGTCGACCCAGATCATCCAGACGCCGATCAAGGCGATGATGGTCAGCCCGGCGTGCATCAATCTTTGCGTTTGTTCGCTCAGCGAGGAAAGGTCGGGCTGCGGTTGTTCGGGCGAGACCGGCACGGGCTGTCGGGCCGAAGGGGCTTGGCTGGTGCTATCGGCCTGAGCGGCGGCTTCCGCGGCAGCCGCCCGGCGTTGCCGCGCCTGTTCCATAGCGATGCGGCGGCGACGCAAAAGGAGCCATCGAGACAGAAAGGCCCGCAATAAGACCAAAGCCAGCACGAACCACAGGGTGATCAGCAACCGCAGTCCCAACTCGCGCGCCGTGTAGTCATATCCAAAGAAAGCCAAGGCAGCCAGCAGCAGCGGACTCAGCATGGCCAGAGCGAACCACAAATACTTGAGTCGATCCATCCAGCCGCCCGGATGGTAAGCGATCAGTTCGCGGAACACACCGGACGAAGGATGAAGCACGCGGCTCAGGAAAACCGTCAGCACGACGGCCGTCGCGATGAAGAACACGCGCCCCACCCAATCCTGACCAGGCTCGGCCATCTCATTCATGGCGGCGCTGAGGAACAACAGCGGAACGCCGGCCGCGATCAGCCAGCGCAGGTTCGCACGCAACACGCGCACGGCCCGGTCCGTCCAGTCGAAGTGGGCTTCGGCCAGGCCATCATCGCGGCAGATTTGCCGTAGCAACTCCAGCGGGAAGAAAAAGATAGCCGCTTTGAACGTCGCCACGGCAATGGATGCCACGAAACCGTTTCCGTCACTGGCTTCGTTCAGCCTCCATCCGAGGAACATCAAAAAAGCCGGCCACGGCAGCGCCATGAGCAACGTCAGCATTGCGGCTCGCAGCGTCGGCCGAAACTCGCGAAAGGTCCCCTTCGCGGCCTGGTGTCCGATGCTCGCCAGCTCCTTGCGAATCCGGCGTCGCGGCCGTAGCAAAACCCCCATCAGCAGGAGGGCCACGCCGTAGACGACAGGGACCGCGCGCACGTCTCTGCCCAGCGCAGTGATCAGACCAAACCAATCGCCCGGACGAAAAACCCAAAAAGCCTCACGACTCAGCCGGATCGCCGTTGGCAGCGGCTTGCTGGAACGAATCCACAGAACTTGCTCGTCGATGTACTTGGTGAAGGCTTCCGTTTCCTGAATCAACTGCCGCTCCGCGGCATCCAATTCGAACAGTGTGTCCAGATAGGTGTTGTAGTTTCGGATCAGTTGGTCCAAGTACTTCCGTTTCCGCTCGA
>JAADHY010000556.1 GCA_013151585.1 Planctomycetota bacterium | reverse complement strand
TTTGTGCCAGAGGGTGGCGGTCCGGAAGCTCGGACCGGGCCGGAAAAAAGCCAAATCGGCCGCGGATAGCTTCAACAGCGCGGCTCCAAGCTCGCTGAAACATGCCCCCATCGCCCAGCCGCGCACACTAGAAGCCATCCAGCCGTTGGCAAAACCGGGCCAACAAGCGACGGAAACAATATTCGACCCAAGAATCGTGTCGGACGACCTCAGGCGGCTCGCATTCTCGCCCGCAGCACTTTCGCAATCGGACTCAGGCTCGCCTTGCCCAGCGTTCCGTCGTACCGAGGAGCCTCCTGCGGCCACCGGCAAAGCGCAAAGCGTCCTCATCGAGGACCACCTTCTCGGAACCGCCCGCCTCGACCTCTTTCAAGCCCCGGGGACGCCGCGCCGACAGACCCGACGCGCCCCCCACCGTCTGTTCGCCCAGGTCCGGAAGCAGCTCCGCCAAACGGCGAATCATCCTGTCGAAACACTCCCGCAAGTGCGTCCGGTGAGGCTCTTGACCCAACGCCGCCAAGAACCGAGACATGTTGCACGCCTTCGGAACGTCCGATTCTTCTCCGCTCCGATCAAACGCCGAAGCGACAGGTTCCGTCTCAGTTCCGCCAGGCACCACTCGATCGTCAGCTACCGCAGCACCGTCGTCAATAGCAGCGTCCCCCACAGGATGGGGAACGGGGAGCGGATCGTCGTTGCGGCCTTGGCCTCGACGAGCACGCAAACCGGCCAGCAGACGTGCGTCAGGGATCGATTCCGAGAACCCTCGGATGGTCCGAAGCGTGGGCTGGTCTTCCAAGCCGTCCCAAGCGAACAGCGGTTTGGTGCGACTGATTTTCATGAGCGCCTTCCGTGTCCGCAGCGGGATGTTCTGAGGTGGCGTCTCGAAGCGACAAGCGTTTCAGCTTGCTTCGCTCTCTGCTGCACAACTGATCTCCATCTCGTACGACACTTGGTCGAAAAAATGACAACAACCTTCGGGAGAAGAGAACGCCTCACCCCGCACTTTTCGCTCTTCCCTGTGAGGAACACTTCTTCACCACTCACAAGCGCCGCAATTACCCAAGGCTTTTCCCGCAGCGCAAACGGCTGACGCATTGACGGATCTACTTGAATGGCCTGCGAACGTTCTATATATTGATGATCACGTTTTGATCAGACGTCTTTGATGGCTTTAAGTCACGCTTTTCCCTTGGAATTGCTCTCAAGGTGACATGAACCTTTGGAGCGTGCGGCTCGCTCGGGCTGGGCACCGAGACGTCCGTCTCCACGGAGGTGCTGAACGCTGGGCGCAAGACATGGTGCGACCGTCTACGGGGGGACACGGAACCAGAACTGCAAGTTCTAGCCACAGAAGGGGGAAGTTCCGATGACAAGGCTATTTCGTATCTTATCGATCGATGGAGGCGGAATCCGAGGCATCATCCCCGCACAGGTGCTCGCCAAATTCGAACAAATTCTGAGCAAGATGCCTCAATCCCAGACCAAAAAGCGAAAGCAGGGAGCGAGGAGTCAGAAAGCGTCGGATGAGGCCAGACCGCCGCGCATTGCCGATTTTTTTGACATGATTGCGGGAACCAGCACTGGAGGGATTCTGACATGCCTTTATCTGTGTCCACGTCAAGGATCGTCGCAACCGCGATTCTCAGCCTCGGATGCGGTTGACCTTTACTGCGAGAATGGAGATGAGATTTTCGACGTGCCCCTCCGACACAAGATCCGGTCGGTTATGGGAACTGTAGACGAGAAGTATCCGTCTGAAGGGCTGGAGGAGCTTTTGGATCAATACCTGGGGGAACTCCGGTTGAGTGATCTCTTGAAACCTTGTCTCATTCCTGCCTACGACATTCGCAGACGACGCACTGTCTTCTTCACACAACATGACGCGAAAAATTCGGATGCAGCAGATTTCCTCTTGCGGGACGTCTGCCGAGCCACCTCAGCGGCCCCGACGTATTTTGAGGTCGCTAAGGTTCGATCTCGGACCGGCGTGTCTTTTCCGTTGATCGACGGAGGAGTTTTTGCGAACAACCCGACGCTTTGTGCGTACGCAGAGGCACGCAAGCTTTGGCAAGTCGATGCAAAGAACTTAGCGATCTTGTCGCTCGGGACCGGCGGTGTTCGGAAGCCTTACTACTACAAGGAAGCCAAAGACTGGGGACTAGTCGGCTGGGTCAGGCCGGTCATCGACATCATGATGAGCGGAGTAGCGGAGACGGTCGACTATCAAGTACAAAAGATCTTCGAGTCAGTTAAGCGCCCCGAGCAGTACTTGAGGATTAACGTCGAGCTGACGCCAAGTCGTCTTCGGCCGGGTATGAGTCCCGACATGGACGACGCTTCGACTGAGAATTTGAACGGTTTGCGGGAACTCGGAGAGGAACTCGCAGAGGAATACGAAGACGCGCTGGGACAGTTCATCAAGTTGACGGGCTGACCGCAGATGGGCGGCTGGCTCGTTCCAATTAGACCGTCTCGGCATTCTGCGATTCGAGCCAATCTGAGCGCTTGGTGTCTCTGCCGACGTGCTGGGGAACACGGCTCGATCGGGGAGTGACCGGCCGCTGCCCTATCACTGGTGGGCTTTACCCTCCGATGTCCGCCGCGCCAAGAGATCGCGTGCAGAGAGGTAAGAGCGGCTCCGCAAGTAGCCACCTGACGAACTCCGTATGACTTCGACAGTGGGGCCAAAACAACGGAAGGTTGTGTCCGGAGAGGGACGGCCTGAGGGCCGCGTCGGCCGTCACGGCTGTCCATCCGGTGCGAGCAGAGGATGTTTTGGTGTCGGGTGGTCATCATTCTGGCCGGCAATTCCCGGTGCGGGTGGAACGCCCGGAGACGAAACGGCCGAGCTGCGATCGGCCGCAGACGAGTTTTCTTGCCACGCTCGTTGAAGGATCCGATCAAGCTCTTGGTTGAGCTGCTGAAAGAGCAACTGGTTCTGATCGCGTTCACAGCGTGCCTGGCGAACAAGAGTCACAGGATCCAAGGAGTGCATGGCCGCAGGACGCAGTCCGAGCAGGTCTTGAACAGTGGGGTAGATGACCGCCTGTCCGATGATAATATTCTTCTGAAGTGACTTTTGGGCCTGAGGAAGTGGCCGGAAAAGCATTCCCGCAATGGGGATATCCTCCAGAAGCGGTACTCCGCGCGCCGTGCGAGCGGCTTTCAGCGCCACGTCATATCGACTGATCTCGCGCCATTCCAGCGTCCCCAATTGAACTTGGGTATGGATGAAGTGCCGCTTGACGCGCCCGAGATGCTTTTCGTCGGGCCGCACCGGCTCTAAGAGATCCGTGGAATACATATAGTTGAAGTCGAAAACGACCGACTGGCCGTCAGGTTGAATGACGGGGCGGACTTCGAAGCCGGTCCCCGTCTCGAACTTGTAGATGGCCGGGTTGGGGATGAGCTTCTCTAGCTCCGTTTCGAACCGCAGACGACGGATCGGATCCGCGTAGAGCAGAGCCTGTTGATCCGTGCCGCTCGAAAGAGTCGGCAGGACATTCTTGACCGTGCCGCTCGAAGGGCCTCCCGTGACAGACGATCCGACGAACAGGCTAGCGAGCGTACCGAATTCCGGGTCGGCCAGCAGGGGGCCTATGTCCTGATGCAACGCGTAAGCGGCTTTCAGAGCTTCGGCGATCAGAATGTCTCGTTTTGGCAAATCGAACTCATAAGTGGCCTGCGGTTCGACTTTGGCGAACGCTCGATTATTGGTCAGAATCGTCGTCTGCTCGACTTCTCCCAACTCTACGTCCCACTCGCTGGCGGCTTTGCGGATGCGTTCCAAAGCGGGACCGTAAAACTGCGCGTGGACATCGTCCTCGATGGCGATCATGACCTGCTTAATGAGCATGTCGATAGCCGCCTTGCGCCCTCGCAGACTTTCGCGTGCCGCCAGATGCTCTTCGTGCAGACGCTCAATCTGCGCGTCCAAGAAGCTGCGTTGCAGTTTCGACAATCTGTTCGAAACGTTCTGCAGCAGGCTGCGTTTCAGGAGAAGGGCTTGATATTGGGCCCCAATCGACTGTTCCAACGCAATGCCCTGGACCAGCTTGACGACCTCGCGCTGAAGCGGGTTGAGGCGATCAGCGGCGAGTTCCGGAGCGCCGAAGCAGCGTTGGAAATAGGCGCGAGTTGCTTGGAAAGTGTATTTCCTACGAGCGTCGTCTTCGACTCTTGCCCGGCCTTTTTCGGCGTCTCCCCACCAGCGAGGATCCAACCGGCAATAGATTCCGTTCGTTAACATCCACTGGCTTTCCATACGAGGCAATTCCATCTGCAAGTAGCAGTCGAAACGGGCTAGGATCTCGTCGCGGACCGTCCCTTTGGCCAGAGCCGTCACAAAGAGAGCCTCCGCCAAAGTCAAAGTGTCGGCGGAATGCAAAGACAACAGTTGATTCAATGGATTCAACAGACTTGTTTGCGGATCCACTTCACGAAGCGCGTTCAGAAAGTCAGCCCCGAAGAACGCTTGCATGTAACGCGCCCAGCGTTCTTTTTGCTGGGGATCGCCGCGCTGTTCGGCGTCATCCGCGAACAAAGGCCGCTCCGTCATCACCACCGGCTGGATCCCCGAGGCGATGTCCGTCGCAACTTCCACAACGGCCCGCTTGAACAATTCGCGCGAAGCATAGGCCAAGAAGCGGGCGCGGCTGATATTTCCCTCCACACGCCGCACCGTATTGATCATTCGGTCGTTGTGCTCTCCGTTGAGTTGAATGGTCAAGATCCCGATTTTGACTTGACCGACTGGATGATCAATCTGGTCGATCATTTCACGCACTGCCATGACGCCGCGTCGGGGCCCGCGCAGATGGAGTACGCCCTCGCCGATGACGCTAATAGACACCTGGGCCACCGGGTCGATCGAAGTCAATTTCGCCGGAGCATACGTGTCCGGATCTACACTGGCGGCCGACAATTCCGCCCGGAACCGTTTCTCTGCCGCGCGCTTCTCCGCGGCCTTCAGCCGCTCGAGCTCCACCTGGTCGGTCAAGAGGCTTGCTCGCTCCTCGTCAATCCTGGCGACCAACTCTTGGACGGACGTTTGGAGCGTCTCGGACGCCTCATCGGAAGGAATCATGAGTTTCAAATTTCGCCTTGCCTTTTTCTTTTCTTGCAATTCCGAATTGAGTCGCTCTTTTTCGGCTTCGGACAAGTCACCCGCTTGCAATTGTTCGGTCAGCTCCGTGATTTGGGCCTCCAAGACCTCCAATTGCTGCTTGGCCTCCAGGATTCGACGCAGGTCGCTGACTTGACGCGCTAACAACTCCTCCCATTCTCGGAGCTGGGCGGCTTTCTGCCGGACTTCCTGCTCTTTTTCCCGGCGATCGGCAGCTGCTTTCGCGGCAGCGTCGCGCGCTCGCTGCGCCACGCGCGAGTCACGGCCGCGGCGTTATACGATCGGGCGTTCCGATTGATGATCTGAGCCACTCGGTGAGCATCCCGAAAGTAGTACAGCTCTATCCGTACTGAAATGACTTCGCTGCCGGGTTCACGATCTTGGTCGGTTGGTAATCCCGACGAATTTGGATTCTTTGGTCGCAGGTACAGAGGGAATTCGACCATCGGCCCTTTCGGCGCCGACGACACGCCTCGTCGGAGGACCGGCTCCGGAGGAGACGGAGGAGGAAGTACCTTCACGATTTGGTCCGCCGGTGTTCCTTCGGCAGGCTGGACCAATAGCTTTACAAAGCCGTTCTCCTGGAGACTCTTGTAGACGAAGTGAGCAAACAGCTTCTCGGTCTCGCAGTAAACGCCGTCTACGGCGAGAATGTGGTCTCCTTTGCGGAGTCCGACCGAACTGGCTGCCCCGGTGGCCTCTGTCACCAAGACTCCGTCACCGGATTTCCCGTCGCCCACTTTCAAACCGAGTGCCTGCACGCGGCGCGAAGTAATGATGGGAGCCACCAGCACAAACAGCCGGCCATCTTTCCGTCGGATCGCGAATCTCCCAACGGCAGCGGCTTGGGCGAGAACTTTTTTCAGCTGCTCGAGTGAAGCCCATCTCTGGTTGTTGATGGCGGTCAGGATATCCCCCTTTCTCAGCCCTTCCGCTTCGGCGACGCTCCCTGGCTCAACTTGTTCAACTGCGAGTTCGTCGGGCCGGCTGTCGTCATAGGACAACTCAGAAATGCCGAACGGCTGCAGCGCACTGCCATCCTCGATTCCTTTGTTAGCCGCTTCGGTTGAGCTCGCCGGTGCGCTTGCCGCGTTGATTCGGTCCGTCGGAAACGCGGCGGTTAGTGCCGATGCCAAGAAAAGCAACGGGAGCGACTTCCTTGCCAGTGTCATTCCTGCGTCCTCCTGGAACGGATTTTGCTTTTCCCGGTCACGGAGGCACGAGCGTACCGGGAATCCGTTTTCGCGAACTTTCAAGCAAGTCGGACAGGACCGGGAGCCGCGAAGCCAAGTTCGCAGGGCCGCCCAATCCGATCGACAGTCCGTTGGCTATCGCCGATACGGTCGGCGTTGGCGTTGGCGGAATCCGGGACCGACGCCCCGCGATTTTCCGGCGATAAGCCTCGTAACGACCGCTCGGACGGTGATACTCGACCTCGTACCGGCCGCACCGCTTGAACTCTAGTTTGACCGTGACGTCGGGAAACAGATACCGAATTGCATCCTTTCGATACTCGACGACCGGTGCGCCGGCCGGCAGCGTGACCGGAATTGTGAGCAGACATTGGGTTTCGGGATGAATGACTTGAACGAGAGTCGGACCGCCTCGCAGCCGCGGTCCTTGGAAGCGGCGCCATCCGTTAAAGTAATAGGTATGCCGTATCACGGAAGGCTCACGAAGCGGCCCGCCGCCCTCTCGCAAGATCTCGATTTCTTGATACCCCTTCGGAGGCAAACCATTGCGAAGAGCTGCTTGCAAAACGCGATCGGTCTGTGATTGACCTGCTGACACACTCGCACCGCACCTTGCCGGCTCGGAGTTTTGGAGCCTCAGCTTTTCTTCAACCACGCCGATTTCCCGAAAAATGGTGATCA
>JAADHY010000442.1 GCA_013151585.1 Planctomycetota bacterium | reverse complement strand
AGAACCGAGCGGCGGCAGATCGTTCGTTGAAGCACATGCCGCCGCGGTCGGAGATGATCAACGATCCGGCGTTCCGGTCGCGGAGTTGGCAGATCGGGAGCGGTCCGACGGAGTCGCGTTGCAAGACGACGAGCCGGTTGAAAGGGCGAGGTCGGTGGTGGGACATGCGCAACGCCGAAGCGGTCGCCGCTCTGACGGGCCTGATGGACAATCGCCAATGGGACCAATGCTGGGCAAATCGAAACTCCGCCTACACTTGGCTCCGCGAAAAAACTCGCCGCCCTTGCCAAACACGGCGGGATGGCTTTCCGTTGACCGACCGTCCGGAACCGGTCGAAACTGGCGCTGGCGATGCTACGCAGGTCGCGTCGCGGGCTTCCTCCCGAGGGATGGACACGATGGACGGGAAGCTTTTTTTCTATTTGCTCCCGCAACGCATCGGGCATCCGATATTCGTCGAACGATTGACTGCCGTCCATGGCGACTCCTTTCTTGAAAAATCAAAGTCCTTTCAAACCAAGATTTTCCGAAAGGGCTCGCCTTTCTTGCAATACCGACACCAGGTTGTCGGAAAAGCTCTAAACACCTGGGCGTGCACCGGACACGCCATGGCCGACAAGGCTTCCGCACAGCCACGCACGGCCTCAAACGATTCGGCAGGTGTCACGAAGAACACTGCACTGTTTCGAAGACACTGACTGTTCACCGCGCGGATCGAAAGGCGGCAGCGAATCGACACAGTCCCAACGCCGTGGCTGGCCGCGTGTTTCAACAGAAGCCGTGAATCAGTGTACCTTCCGCTCTCGGCGGCTCAGCCTACCGTTTGTTGTTATCGCCGTTGCCGATGAGGCGGCCCGGTTTCAGCAGCACGATGCCGCGCCGTGACGGCAGGTCGAAGGTGCGCACCAGCGGCTGTCGTTCGGGCGATCGAAACGTGTCGTGGTCGAGCACGCGCGCCTGGCCGCGCGGGACGGGCACGGCACGGGCGTCCTGCTGCGTTGGGTTGACCGCGACCCAGCCGTCCTCGAACTGGCGGACGTACGCGTAGCCCTCGCGTCCGGCGACCTTCTGCATCTCGCCCACGGCTCGGCCCAGGTGCAAGTACTTCGGATCGAATTCATCGAGCCAGTAGAATCGCGAATAGCCCCAGACCGTGAAGTTCATGTACGCGTTCTGCCGCACGTCATCGTAGCCCATCAGGAACGAGGCCAGGGCGTACCACAGCACGTCCCAGGCGCGGTGGCCGGAGGCGTCGCACGCGTCCATGCGCCGGATGCCGTCCGTGTCGGACCCGACCGGGCCGTGCACGTTCATCAAGGCTCGCACATGACGCAGCCGGCGCATCGTCTGCACCTGGCTCAGCCACTGCCGCTCCGGCCAGAAGACGAAGTTGCCTTCGCGGCCGAGCTTGCCCCAGGGATGCACGAACGCCCCTTCCTCCATGGCGGCAAAGACCGGCTCGGGCTGGCCGTCCAGCTCCAACCAGTCTTCCGGCGCTCGCACCATGTTGCCGAAATTCAAAACGATCCGCTTGCCGCGCTGGGCGAGCCACGGCACGATCCAGCGATGGAACCGCCGGATGTGTTGCTTGTAGAGCTCCGGCTGATGCTCGCCGCCGCGTGTGTAGTCCGTTGGCCGATCAGGCTCCTCGGGATGGCCTTCCAGGTGCCATCGGCCCTGCCAGGGCATGCGGTAGCCGCAGTTGTCGGCGAACAGACCGTCGGCGCCTTCGCCCGGCGAGGGATCGGCTTGCCAGTATTTTTTGTAGACCTCTTCGGCCCAGTAGCGTTGCCAGTTGCGGTTGCCCAGGTTCATGAGCCGCTCGTTCGGGTACGGGCGGCCTTGCAGCGGCCCGCCGTACTTGACCCCCACGGCGATCCATCGATCCGCGCTGCCCGGGCCGTGCTCGGTCTTGATCCACTGCCAGCCGCGGCCGATTTCGCCCCACGGAGCAACGTTGTAGAGGGCCGGCCCGTTCTTGTAGAGGAAGACTTTCAAGTGCGGGTTGAGCCGCTTGAGCGTTTGCCACGCGTTTCCCGCCGTTGAGCGATGCACTCGCGCGTGCCCGATGCTCGAAGAGACCACCAACAGGTCAAACCGAGCAGCTTCGGCCGCCGCTGGCCAGCCGTCGGTGCCCCCATACTTGATGGCAAAAGTCGGGATAAACTTGTCCCGGGCGACACGCTCAGACGGAGGCTGCGCCGCTGCCGCAAACGCTGCCCACCCGACAACGGCCAGTGCGCCAACTTTCACTTCCACGGCGAATCGCATCATTGTCTCCTCATTTCGGCCCACCTCATATCGAGTTCCTCTTTCAGGCATCATCACCCATGGTAACGCCCGGAGCCTCGTTGCGGCACTGCTGTCTGGCGAAGTCCATCACCGGCCTTTTGGGAGGACCAACTATTGAGGCTGTAGCAAGTTGGCGCAACTCCGCATGCGGTTTCCTTTCAGTTTCAACCTGCTTGGTCCGTTTCATGTACCGAGCCTGGGCGAAGCGGCGCCGCGGTCGGTGCAAACGGCTGGCAGCGAAGCGAACGGCATGCCCCGCGCATGAAAAAAGCTCTGCAATCCCTATAGTTGCAGAGCTTCGGAGCAATTGGAACAGATTCTTAGTGGGCGGTGCAGGATTCGAACCTGCGACTTCTACCGTGTGAAGGTAGCACTCTAGCCACTGAGTTAACCGCCCGAAATTGGCGTGGTTGCATCTGCCACACGCTCATTGTGCCCCGGGGAATAATGGTCCACACGGCGCCCCAACTGTGCCGCAACCACACCGTAATGATATCGCGCCGCGTTCCCGGTCGGCAAGGGCAAAGGCCACGCCTCTCGCCATCTTTCCCGATCGCACAACCTCGCCCGGCCAAACTGGGCTCCATCAAGCGGGCCTCCCCGTCGACGAGGCTGAAGCGCGTCCTCGCCGCACGATCGCCCAGACTATTGCTGGATGACAAATTCGTACGTCCCAGCCGCGACGCGGACAAGCAGCCGATCCCCTTCCGGGCCTTTGACCGTCACCCCCGGAGCCTGCGTCAGCGGCTGACCGCTTTCGGTCACGCGGGCGACGTCGCGGGCTGGCAGGCACACCGTGGCCGTCGTATTCGGCGGGATCGTGACCCGCAGACGTAACGAGCCCTTCTCGCGTTTCCACTCGCTGGCCAGGCGGCCGTAAAGTGTCGGGTAATCCGCGCGAACCCACTTCAGGTCGCCGACGATGTACGGCCGGACGATCACGTGTTTGAAGCCCGGCTGCTCGGGGTCCGGGTTGAGGCCGGCCAAGCCTTCGTAGAACCACTGGGCCATGGAGCCGAAGGCGAAATGGTTGCGGGAGTTCATGCCCGGGCCCATCTGGTCGGTGTTCCAACGCTCCCAGATCGTTGTTGCGCCTTTCTTGATCATGTAGCCCAAAGAGGGATACTCGTCCGTGTTGACGATGCCGTAGGCCAAATCCGCATGACCGTGCTGCGCCAGCACCGGCAAAATAAACGCCGTTCCCAAGAAGCCGGTCGTGTGGTGGCCGCCATGCTTCTTGACGTCCTTGGCGATGTTGTCGGCCACGGCCTGCTGCCGGTCTGGTTCCACCATGCCGAAGGCCAGCGGCAAGATGTTCGACGTTTGCGTCGCCGTCACGTAATTGTTGTCCGGCTTCAGGTATTTTTTGTTGAAAGCCCTTCGCTGCGCCTCAGCCAGCTTGCGGTAGCGGTCGGCGTCTTTCTTCTTGCCGAGAATCTGCGCCATGTGAGCCAGCAAGTTCGTCGAATGATAGCCGAACATCGCCGCGATGGGCCGGTCCGGCGTTGGTTCGACGGGGACCCAATCGCCCCAAGTCGGCTCTTCGTACAAGCCATCCTTGCTGAGTTTCGTCTGCATGTACTCGACCCACTTGCGGACGCCGGGAAAAGCCTGCTCAAGAATCTGTCGGTCGCCGTAATACACGTAGACGTACCACGGAATGATCGTGATGGCATCGGCCCAGGCGGACCGTCCCGGTCCGATCACCCAATCGCCGACGTTCGGACAGACGCCCGGCACGGCCCCATCCGGTTGCTGCGCTTCCAGGATGTCTCGCATCCACTTGGTGAAGAACAGGGCCATGTCCATGTTCCAGATGGACGTCGGGGCAAAGGCCTGGGCGTCGCCCATCCAGCCGAGCCGTTCGTCGCGCTGCGGGCAGTCGGTCGGCACGGAGTGCATGTTCGACCGCTGGCCCCACCGGACGTTCTTCAAAATGCGATTGAGCAGCGGGTTGGAGCACTCGAACGTGCCGGCCATCGGCGGGGCCGAGTGCAAAACGCGGGAGACGATCGTCGTGCGATCCGGCTTGCTCGGCAGGCCCGTGACTTGCATGTAGCGGAAGCCTCGATAAGTGAACCGAGGCTCCCACACTTCTACGCCGCTCCCTTTGCAGATGTACGTGTCGGTGACCCGAGCCGAGCGATAATTGGCCCGTTCCAGCGTTCCGTCCGGTTTCAGGTACTCGGCGTGGACCATGCGGATCGTCGTGCCGCGCGGCGCCTTCACGGTCAGCTTCGGCCGGCCGGGATGGTTCTGTCCAAAGTCCAGCACATACACGCCCGGCTTTGGTTCGGTGATCTTGACCGGATAAAGTTCTTCGGTCACGCGGAGCGTCGGCCCGCGCTGAGCGCACAGCTTTCGGAGCGGGTCCTTGACGATCTTGACCGGTTGCCAATCTTTCGCATCAAACCGAGGCTTGTCCCAGCCGGGCTGTTCCAGCCGCGCATCGTGAGTTTCTCCGTGGTACAACGTATCCTCGACGATCGGAGACAGATGAGCGGCCCAACTACTGTCGGTCACGATCACGTGCTTCGAGCCGTCCGTGCATTCGACCTCCAGTTGCAGCAGGAAACGCAGGTTCTCGCCGGGTTTGGCGTGGCGTTCCATCCCGCCGGCCCAGCCCAGACCGCTGGACCACCATCCATTACCGAGGATCGCTCCGACCGCATTGCGACCGATCTTCAGCAAATCGGTGACGTCGTACACTTGGTATTGGATGCGTTTTTCGTACTGCGTCCAGCCGGGTGTGAAGACGTCGTCGCCCACGCGGAATCCATTCAGCCGCAGTTCGTAGTAGCCCAGACCGGAAACGTAGGCGCGAGCTCGAACCACCTCAGCGGGCAGCTCGAACTCTTTCCGAAGCATCTGCGAACGCCGCGGACCGTCCACCTCTTGAGCCACTTCGCCCCACGGAGCATCGCCCGGCTGACCGACGACTTTGGCCTTCACCCAGCCTTTCGCCGAGAATTTCGGTGTGTTCCAGCCTTTCGCAAGCTTGTCCGAGCAGAGCCATTCCGTTGGCGTGATCGTTTCAAACTCGCCGCCGAAATAACTTTGGAAGATACCAAGCGTCAGGCCGGCCGGACCGGTCGAGTTGGTCACGCGGACTGCAATCACGTTCCGGCCGGGACGCAGATTCGCCGCTGCACCGG
>JAADHY010000435.1 GCA_013151585.1 Planctomycetota bacterium | reverse complement strand
CTCAGTTTTGGCATCGGTGGGAGCAGCCCGTTCCGCTCGCGTCCGGCGGACACTTTCGGCGCGGGCTGGTACTACGCTGGGGCCAGCTCCAAACTCGGCCCCCTTCTCGCCGGTCCGAGAGGCTTTGGAGACGGCCAAGGCGTCGAATTGTTTTACAAGGCTGAGATCACACCCGCTTTTCATTTGACTCTCGATTTGCAGGTGATCGACCCGGCCCGACGTACGGTTGACACCGCTTTGCTCGTGGGGTTGCGAGCCAATCTTCGGTTCTGAGCGCGGTCTCGAAATTCGTGGAACGCGAGCGCATCGGCCGAAAAACAAGGGGCCGCTCCGCAGGATCGCATGCCGCCCGGCGGAACCGACAGAAGTGTCCCGCTCTGCAGAGGTCACGCGCCTTCCCCGTCGCCCGGCGGTGGCTGTGGGTCTGGGGCGTTCGTGTCGAAGACCTGCGGCGGCGAGTTGGTTTCGGTTCGCAGCAGTCGGACATCGAGCGGGCCCTGTTGGTCGTCGTGCTTCCAATAGGTGTGACGCAAGGGCAAAGAGAACTGGATTCCTTGCTCCTCAAACGCTCGAAAGATCTCGAAATTTACCTTCTCCGTGAATTCCAGGTAGCTCCACAAGTCCGGCGGCGTGTACCAGTACATAATGCGGATGTTGAACGAGTCCGGGTTGAAGTCGTTGAAGTAGACCCGCGGCGGATAGTCCGGATCCATGCCCTCATGGTTCTCCAAAACAGCACGAATGGCCGCGACGGCCTTCTCGATTTTCTCGCGCGGCGTATCCAACGGGATGTGCAGGTCTGTCATCCGCCGGATGTGTTTCCGTTTGCCGATGTTCTGAATCTCGGCGTCCGCCATCTGGTCGTTGGGGATCGAGATCAAGTGGTTCGTCAGGAACTCGCGAAGCTTTGTCGACCGCAAACCGATTTCTTCGACGATCCCGTCCTGGCCTTTGACGATGATCCGTTCGCCGACACTGTAAGGCTTGTCAAGCAGAATGGTAACGGTCCCGAAGAGCCCTTTGATCATGCCTTGAGCGGACAAAGCGATGGCCAGACCTCCGATTCCCGCGCTAGCCAGCAGGGTTGTGATTGGCAGGCCGAGATACCGGCCACCTTCCAGGAAGATGACCGCCGCGGCCGCGAGACCAAAAGCCCGGCAGAGGATGCGGATCAGGTGGACATCAACGCCGCGCAGCCGCGTCGCTGACATGGCCACCACCGAGTCGGCCAGCCGGCTGGTAGCTCCCAAGACGACCACAATCACGGCCAGCAAAAAGACCATGTCCGCCGCGAAATTGATTGCGTACAGCGTCGTCCCTCGGATGGTCAGACATTCCCAAATGAAGCGTTTGTAAACCAGGGGCACACACATCGCAATGACGGCGAAGAGCATGCTCAACCAGTAGCGGAGCAGGCTGTGTCGGCGCGTCAGCGCTCCTCGCACCCGGCCCACCCGATACGCGACGACCATGATCGCGCCGGCCAGAATTGTGGTCGCGATCAAACCCATCCACTGCCAGACCGCCAGGGTGTAGAACCGGTGCCGAAACCAGACGGGCAGTGAATCGACCCAACGGGCGATTGTGGGGTGTCCCGGCGAGCAAAGCCACCAGTCGTGCAATCCTTTCGAGACGGGGCGGCCTTCGGTCCGGTAGGGCATCTTTTTCAGACGTTCATACAGACCCGGCGCCCGTTTGATTGTGCCTGACGAAAACAGATACTCCCCCTTTCGCGGCCCTTCTTGCATCCGGACGATCGTGATCCGCACGTTGGGGACTTGCCAATGCGTGAGCGGTTCGCCGCCATCGGCCGCTTCGATTTCCTCCGGTCCCGGAATTTGCTCCGCCGGTGGTAACGTGATTCGGTCGAGGACTTCTTTCAGGCACACGGTCGCTTCGGCCGCGTAGTCCTCTCGGTAATAGTCGGGTATCTCGCTTAGGTCTAAGCATCCGAAGATGCGCATCACTTTCGGCGCAAATTTCGGGTCCCCGCGGTTAATGTACTTGGCGGAACGGATGCTCTCGTAGATCTCGTTCGTCGCGTTGATGAACAGCGTCAGCGTGCCGCGCGGACTGGACGTGTCGGCGGACAGACGCGGTTGCTTCTTCGTCAAGGCCGTGTAGAGCTCCAAGAATCCAGGAGAAACGGATGCTCCCTTCGCACGGTACGGCAGGGTCTTGGCCGCGCTGTACAACAGAGCGGCCCGGCGCACCGTCTCCGGCGAAAAACGCCACTCGCCCCGGTGCAAACCTTTCTCTAGCCGGATGATCGTCAGGCGAGTGCCGGGGATTCGCCAGCGAACCATCGCCGGCTGCGTGTCCGTCCCTTGAATCTCTTTGTTCCCGGGAATCTGGTCGTCCGGCGGTAATTCGATCCGATCCAGAATCTCTTTCAAATAGACGGCCGACTTCACCCCGACCGAATCTCGCAATTCGTTCGGTAATTCGCTCAGGTCGAGGCAGTCCAGAATCCGCTCGGTCGGGGGAAGCAGCTTCGAGGCGAAGTCCTTACCGCGTTCGGGCGCCTTCGCCAACTCGTACAGCTCGTTGGAGGCCTGCAAGAAGCTGGCCAACGTCGCTCGCGGGCTGGACGTATCCGACGGCAGAAGCGGGTTGCGCGGTGCCGGCTTCGCTGCGGCCCGGCCGGCCGGCGACTTTCGAGCCAACTTCTGTCGCGGTGATTGCGATGACGGTTTCGGCGGTTCGGCGGGCCATGCAACAGAAACCCCGAGGACGAAAACGGCAGCAAGAGAGAGAAAGGCTTTCATAGGACCGAACCGCTCATTCCGTTCACGTGTTTCCAAGATTCGCCGTGTCCGATGCTGCCAGCGTCGGTGATCTCCCGCGGGCGCACTGCTAACATCGGTGCGGCAGCATCTTGGCCGATGCTGCGCCATTGCCTCACCGAGAAGCAACCGCTCGACGGTCGACAGAAGCTGTCCGCCTGTGCCACAGCCACGTCACTGCCATTGCCGGTCGGCACGTTACCTTCCACGCCGTGAATCGCCACCCGCTGAATCGTTTCCAACGCTCGCCGCGCCGCGTCGTCCGTCCGGCCCCGGTAGCTCCCCCGCGGCGTGCCCAATACCGGCAAGCTGCGAAAATCACCGCCACCGCACAGCGGAGCCAGTCGTCTTACGAATCGTAGCGGCAACCGGCTGCTAAAACGGCACTTTGTACTTCTTGGTCATTTTCGCCCGGATCGCAGCCGTGGCGTCCTGGATCTCTTTCCAATTCTGGAAACGCACCTGACGAGCTTTCGCGTCCTCTTCTCGCCTGATCTGCGTTTTCTCGCTCGACCGCGTCCGAGCGGTGTAGTAATCGTTGTACGAGGTTCCGTAGCGGGCGCCGTAGGAATACCCATAGCCGCGGTAGCCGTAATAGCCCGCTCCCTGAGCCTTCCGAACTCCCGCTCGTACCCCGGCCTGCCGGCTGGCGATCGACGTGGATCGAAGCGTTTCAGCCACTTTCATGCCGTACGCGAGAAGTTCCTCGTCCACGTGCAGGATCGGAAGCCGGTCGATCCGCTTCGCGTAGCGTTCCAGGAAGACCGCCGACAGGCTTCGACGGGCGTCGCGGTTGGTCCGAAACTCTTCCTGCAGGTCGTTCAGCAGCGTGCTGACCGATTTGAAGTAAGTTTGCGACGCCTCAACGACGGCCTTTTCCTTGTCCTCCGAGGTTCTGGACGAGGGCGAAGACGAGCCCGGCGATTCCTGAGGCAGCTCGTCCGCCGCGGTAAAGTTCGTGGTCGGCAGTTCCAGTAAACTGAAGATTCTTCGCATGCCGGGCGTCGAAAGCTCGCCCTGCATCACGATGCTCTCACCGTCCAAGCGGGTTTTCCATTGCTGCAGTTCGTCAATTCCGACACCGTACTCGTCGAGCACACCCAGCACCAACGCCTTGGCATCTTTGCCAAACGGCGATGTGCTTTCGGAGAAATCAACCCGCAGCGTCCCCTGAGCCGTGCGACCGATCTGAACACTGAGGGTTACGCCACGAATGCTCGAGACGATCTTGGCCCACTTCTGCTTCTTGGCCGCATCATCGCCCACCAACTGCGACTTGTTGAGCGCCTGCTCCAGCCGATGAGGCTGAACGGCGTCCTTTAAATCGAGAGCCAGAACGATCTGGGTCTTTTGGCCGTCGACAGAGTCGGCGGCTTCTTTCAGGTACTTCGACACGACGACGGTGCGTGTCACTTCTCCGTCTTCGATCCATCGAGCGACCGCCTGCCGATGAGCGGGTGACAGGATCCCCATCAGCTTTGGCTCGAACAGAACGATGTAAGCGTCGCTGGGCGACCAGACGGCCGGCACGCCCCCGATCTGATCGACATATCCGCCTTCGGCCCGGGCGATGGCTCGCGGCGGCAGCGGCTCGGTCAAGCTGACGACAGCACCTTCCCACAGCACTTCGAAATCGCGGTTCGGGTTCATTTGCGAAGCCAGAATCATCCGATCGCTTTCCGGAGGCAATAGCATGGGCTTTTTGACGTAGCTAGCCTCATGCTGGCTTTTCCAACCTTCCTTGACGGCTAGCGGGCTGCTGTGCACTCCTTTGACGTCGATCACGAGCAAGGCGTTCGCGCTGCGAGGGACTCGGTACAGAAGGTCGTCAAATCGGCCGGCGGCGTTCGCAACCGACAACGCCGAAAAAAGCACAAGGGCCGCCAGGAGCCAAGCCACCCAGCCAGCGGAAAGGGCTTTTGCGCGGGTCATCATTCGTTTCTCCTGTCTCTGATCAAGGATGTGGACTGCCGGGAAATGGCCGGCCGGTGGCTTGGGCCGACCGAACGTCCACGGCTCGGTCGGGCCGTCGCCTCGTTTCCAGTCGCCTTCAGCGTCGCTCTTTTTGGACAGATTTGCAATAGATCGGACGCTCAGAGGAGTCAATTCTCCGAGGATTGATCCGACTGACCGGCCTGAGCTTCCATCGGTTCCTCCAGCCGCACCAGCAGCCACCGCTGCGTCTGTCCGTCTTCGAAGTGGATCAAAACGGGAACAGTGTCTTTCGTCAGGTTGGCGATCCCCGCCTCCATGACGGGCCACTTTTTATCGACAACCGTCCACGCACTTCTCTGGCTCTCTTTGTCAACTGCGCCTTCCAACGGCTTGGCCACTTCGCTGGCCTCGTCAAAGAAGGTCCCTGCAATGAGTCCATCTTTGCTGACGGCCAGTTGAAGGTACAGCGTCGGATTCGGGGCATCGTCACCCTCTTGTGTCAAAGCGAACACCCCCAACGACAGCCATTCGGTTTCCTGGGTCGGCTCGGGAGCTGCTTCGGCGATTTCCTGAGCCTGGGCAGCGTACTCCTCGGCCGAAGCCACGGGCTGGTCGCCGTAATAAACTGTGTCGCCTTGGTAGTAGACCGTGTCGCCGTACTCGAAGTACACCGGTTCGCGCCAGCCCCACGGGAACCAACTGGCGACGGCCGCCCACGTGGCCCAGCGG
>JAADHY010000090.1:5459-8493 GCA_013151585.1 Planctomycetota bacterium | reverse complement strand
GATCCTCGATGCCCGCTCGATCGCCTGACCCTTGCAATCGCCCCTTCGACGACGTTGGATTGTCGTGCGGGCTGATATCTGTTCGGACCGGAATGGACGGCTTGTGCGGGGAGAGACGAACCACTTGCTTTTCCGCCGATCAGGTTTGAAAAGCGACGGCTCGTTGGTGCGTACCCACCGGTCCGTTCGCCGGTCCTGAGTGCCATCGCCGCCGCCCGTGTTCTGCGTTTCTCCCAGTTGACATACACGAAACTCGGGGGCTACGCTAAAGGCAATAAACTTGACAAATGACAGCATGTTTCGGGGCAATGTCTGCGGAATGCTTCAAGCCCCGGTAACGTCATCTTTCAAGCACGTTGGCGCCTTGGGCTTTGGCGGTGCCCGACCGCGGATTCCGGTCCATCCATGAATTCAAAACGATCCAAGCGACGGAGAAACAAACGAACCGGACGGCGCAAGTCGGAAAGACCGCACGCGGGCGCCGGCAAGCCAGACCGCGTGCGCTTGCCTCGCGTCGGTCAGATGGTGCTAGCTGTGGTAGGCGGCGTTTTGCTCGTCTTTCTGGCCAGGGCGATGGTCTCCCGCTCCAGCTTGTTTGAGTTGTCGCGGCGGTCGCCGGATTCTCAGGAACCGCACTGCCGCACTCTGTCTCGGCTCAAGGTCCTCTATCCCTTCGACGGTACGGTGTATCCGCCCGATTTGGCCACAATCCAGTTTCGTTGGGAGGACACGACCGAGCGGGTGGACCGGTGGCGGATTCGGTTCGAGTTCCTCGGCGGCGGCGAGTCGTTGGAGTTCGTGAGCGAAACGACCGAATGGACGCCGCCCGACGATGCGTGGGAGACAATCAAGCGCCGCACGAGAGAAGCTGAAGCGACGGTCACGATCAGTGGCGTCCATCATTCCCGTCCGAAGGATGTGCTCTCGCAAGCTCGGTTGACAGTCCGAACTTCCAAAGATGAGGTGGGCGCGCCGATCTTTTACCGCGAGGTCGACCTGCCGTTTGCCGACGCCGTGCGCGATCCCGAGACTCACGTTCGATGGCGATTCGGTGCAGTTTCCCGCAAGGAGCGGCCGCCGATCGTGTTGGAGCGTCTGCCCGTTTGCGGCAATTGCCACTCCTTCTCGGCCGACGGCAGAGTGCTCGGCATGGACGTGGACTACGCCAACGACAAAGGCTCCTACGCGATTGTGCCGGTAACGGAGGAGATATCGCTTAGCGAGGAGCGGATCATTACCTGGAGTGATTTCCGGCGAGAAGATGGCAAGAAGACGTTCGGGCTGTTGTCGCAAGTCTCGCCCGATGGGCGCTACGTGGTGAGCACGGTCAAGGATTTGTCTGTCTTCCGGGCGGTCGACGACCTGACCTTCAGCCAACTATTCTTCCCGATTCGCGGGGTTCTGTGCGTCTACGACCGCAAGACCAAGAGTTTTGCTTCTTTGCCGGGGGCGGATGATCCACGGTACGTTCAAAGCAACCCGACGTGGAGTCCGGATGGGAAGTATATTGTTTTCGCACGCACCGAGGCGTATTACGCTCAAGAAGCGCGAGCGAATGAGCTGGGACTCACTCGCGCCGAGGAGATCGAAAGATTCTTGTCCGAACGAAAGACCTTCCGGTACGACCTTTACCGCGTGCCGTTCAACGGTGGACGAGGGGGACGGGCGGAGCCTTTGGAAGGGGCTTCCCGCAACGGGCGAAGCAACTACTTTGCCCGGTATTCGCCCGATGGCCGGTGGATCGTGTTTTGCCAGGCCAACTCGTTCATGCTACTTCAGCCCGACAGCGAGTTGTACATCGTTCCAGCCGAAGGAGGGGCCGCGCGGCGATTGGAATGCAACACGAGCCGTATGAACTCCTGGCACAGTTGGTCTCCGAACAGCCGTTGGCTGGTCTTCTCCTCAAAAGCTTTCACGCCGTACACGCAACTCTTCCTGGCTCACATCGATGAGAACGGGCACGCGAGCCCTCCGGTGGTGCTCGCTCATTTCACGCTTTCCACCAGGGCGGCGAACATCCCGGAATTCGTGAACGCAAAGCCTGACGCGATTCATGTCATCCGCAACGAGTTCAGTGAAGACATTTATCATGTGCAGAAAGGGGACCGGTACGCGTTGGAAGGTCGGTATGAACTCGCGGAAGAGGAATTCCGGAAAGCCATCGAGCTGAACCCGACTCGTCCTACACCTTACCGGCTCTGGGGTGTGATGCTCTTGTCGCAAGGGAAACACCGAGAAGCGGAACAGCGGTTTCGTAAAGCGATCGAACTGCAAGGCGACAACAAACTCGCCTACTGGAACCTGGCGAAGGTGATGGCGCTGACAGGACGCGAGCAGGAAGCGATCCGCACGTACCGCAGGGCGATCGAGCTGGATCCGTATTTGGCTCCAGCGCGGATCGACTTCGCCAAGCTGCTATTGCGAATGGGCCGTGTCGATCAGGCGATTGAGCAACTGAAACAAGCGGCAAAAGCCGAACCGGGCAATCCACGGCCTTTCACGCTTTTGGGCCAGTTTTATCTCGAACAAGGAGAACTTCACAAAGCTGCCTTGGCGTTCAATGCGGCATTGAAACGCGATCCGCAGCATGTCGAGTCGTTGCACCGGTTGGCCGAGATTCTTATCGCCAACCCCGGCTCGGAACTTTACGACCCGAAACTCGCCTTGCAGTCGGCGACGAAAGCTTGCGAGCTGACGCGATACGAAGATCCTCGATTGTTGTTGACCCTCAGCCAATGTTTCGCCGCGGTGGGGATGGAAACAGACGCCGTGTCGTCGGCCACCGCGGCACTGCGTCGAGCCGAAGCCGCTCAACAGAACGAACTTGCCGCCAAGATCCGCTCCACGCTGGAACGGTTCAAGAGTGGACTGCCGCGATCTCAGGGCGCGGGCGCCTCGGTTCCGCCGTGTGCAGAGTCTGATGGGCCACCGTCTTCATCGCCGCCGTGAGCTGAGCGCGGAACTTCGCTGCTGAGGTTGCGCCATGGGGAGCCGGATGACTTGTGAATCCAACGCTGCAGGCTTGGATCGTCGG
>JAADHY010000090.1:0-5451 GCA_013151585.1 Planctomycetota bacterium | reverse complement strand
GTGATCGACAAATGAGTTCCAAACGGTCCAAACGACGGAAAGCGAAACGGCGTCGGCGGAGCCAGCCGTCGTCGATCGAGCGACGGCCTGACGAGGCCGACAAGCTCGAAAGTCCGGCTCCGCAATCCGAGACGCACCGTTCCTCGCTCGGTGCGGGTATCGCTCTGTCTGTCGCTGTTTTTCTTCTGCTGGCAGGTTGGGCCGTCTGGCGCCGCGGGGCGTCCGGTCCGAAGCCCAGTTCAGCGCGCCCCGTCATCACGAGGGACGGACGGGTGAAGATCATCTGTCCTTTTGACGGAGCTGTTTTTCCTCCCGACCTGGGCACGACCCAGTTCCGCTGGGATGACGCGACCGACGGAGCAGAATGTTGGAGAATCCGCTTCGACTTCTCGGATGGAGGAAAGCCGCTTGCCTTTGAAACGGAAACCTGCGAATGGAGCCCTCCCGACGCTGTGTGGTCGGAAATCAAGAAACGCTCGCTCGAAACAGACGCGACCGTGACCATCCAGGGATTCCGGCGTCTGGATCCGACCCAGCCGCTTTCCGAAGGCCAGATCGTGATTCGCACATCAAAGGACGAAGTGGGGGCGCCGATTTTCTACCGTGAAGTCAACCTGCCTTTCCTTGAGGCCGTGCGCGATCCGGCCGCCCACATCCGGTGGCGCTTCGGTCCTGTCTCTTGCAAAGAGCAGCCTCCCATTGTGCTGCAGAAGCTCCCGCTGTGCGGGAACTGCCACTCCTTTTCCAACGACGGAACCGTGCTGGGCATGGACGTCGACTACGGCAGCGATAAGGGCTCGTACGTGATCTGCCCCGTTTCGCAGGAAATGGTCCTTGACAACGAGAAACTGATCACATGGAGCGATTACAAGCGGGAGGATAACCGCGGGACCCTCGGCCTGCTCTCGCGCGTGTCGCCGGACGGACGTTACGTGATCAGTACGGTGAAGGACCGTTCCGTCTTCGCCCCGGTCGATAACTTGGCTTTCAGCCAACTGTTCTTTCCCATTCAAGGGATTCTCGCTTATTACGACCGGCAGACGCGCACATTCCACGCTCTGCCCGGTGCCGACGACGAGCAGTATGTCCAAAGCAATGCGGTCTGGAGTCCGGATGGCAAGTACATCGTCTTTGCACGCGCAAAGGCATATCATTCGCCCGCCTTTCGCAAGAAACGCCGTGGCTTTAGCCGGCCGGATGTCGTCGCCCAATTCTTGAACGGGAAGCGCACCTTCAAGTATGACCTCTACCGCGTACCGTTCAACGGCGGCCGCGGCGGCAAAGCCGTTCCGCTTCAGGGCGCTTCGAACAACGGCATGAGCAACTACTTCCCGAAGTACTCGCCGGACGGCAAATGGATCGTGTTTTGCCGCGCGAAGAGTTTCATGCTTCTTCAGCCGGATAGTGAGCTCTTCATCATCCCGGCAAATGGGGGAGAGGCGCGGCGACTGGAATGCAATACCGGACGCATGAATTCCTGGCACAGTTGGTCGCCTAACGGCAAGTGGCTTGTCTTCTCGTCGAAGATCTACTCGCCTTACACGCAGTTGTTCCTGACTCACATCGACGAAGAAGGACATGCCACACCTCCTGTGGTACTGGCCCATTTCACTTCCGAAAACATGGCCGCGAACATCCCGGAGTTTGTGAACGCTGCGCCCAATGCGATTCAAGCCATTCGACCGGAGTTTGTCAGCGATCGCTCTTACGTGCAGACTGGCCGATGGAACTTCCATGATGGCGATTTCGAGTTGGCGATCTGCGCGTTTCGGAAAGCGCTCGAGATCAATCCGAGCAACATAGAGGCCCGCGTGAATCTTGGCGCCGCCTTGCTGGCGGTGGGTAGGGTTGATGAGGCCGAGCGGGAGCTGCTTCGGGTCCTGACCCACGTTCCCGATAACGCGGAGGCTCTATGGTTTCGCGGAAAGATTTTCGAAAAACGCGGTGACGTATCGCGAGCGTTGCAGACTTACCGGCGCGCGCTTGAGATCGATCCGCAGCACGCCGGCGCGCACCAATCCATCGGGCGGCTCCTGCTGCAAACGGGGGCTGTGAGTGAGGGGAGGAAGTACCTGCTTGAAGCCGCACGCTTGGACAAGGAGACGACATCGCCCTATCTGATCCTGGCGAGCTCCTTCCTGCGGGAACAGGAATTCGAGCAAGCAGAGAGCCTGTATCGCATGGCTTTGGAAAGAGACGCTGAATGTGAACGAGCGTTGGTGGGCTTGGCGACCGTTTTGCTCCAGGACGAGCAGAGCGGTCGCGAGGAATTGCAGGAGGCCGTCGAGCTGGCTGAAGAAGCGTGCAAAGTTTCCGGCCAGCGAAACGCTGCGGCCCTCATTGTCCTCGCCGACGCTTACGCCAGTGTGGGAAGAATGTCCGATGCCGCTGCGGTCGCACGTAAAGCGCTGCGCGTCACCCGAGAAACGAAAGACACCGCTTTGGACGCCGCGGCCGATGCCCTGCTTGAACGCTTCCAAAACCAGACACTCGGCCAGCCTCCTCACTGACTCCGAGCCGCAGCCAAACTTCCCTCATAACAGTGCAGTGCAGAGAGCTGCAGATGCGGACTGGCATGCCGACCGCTCCAAGATGCTTGTGGACTCGGAGACTTGCTGTGCTTGGAGACCTACTGGTCGAGCTACCGGCGGTCTTGCGGTCAGGAGCCCATACCAAAACGCGCGCCGGCCAGGCTTCGTAAAGGGGCAGTGGTCGTAGGGGCGCACTGACCACCACAAGGCGGCGGAGCACGTTCCGTGCGGTATGGGTCGCCGGGTCTGAGCGTGGCGGCCTCCGGAAAGCGGCGCCTTGGGGGCTCACTTCGTTCGACCCCAGCCACCCGTCAGGGTGTCCGCCGCATGCTCGCTTAGTTTTTGCCCATCTTCAGTTCCCGTCCGAAACCCGAGCCTGTTGCCTGAGGAGATAAGCGGTCTTCCTCTCGGTCGGAATCGCGGTGCGCTTAGAAAATCTACCCGTCAAAGAAGGGACCGCGAGACAGTGAGCTCGTCTGCTCGAATTCGCCAACTATTCACCACGACTTCACAGGAATCTCAACCGCCGTGACTAGACTTCCGGCGAATCGACGAACGGACGGAAACGCAAGGGTTCTCGGACGAAAGGAGGTGGTGCCCGGAAGAAGACGGAAAGCAAGAACAATCGAGAAGAAGTGGGAAGAGTTTTTCGCGACCGGAAGTTCAGACGGAAGAAGATTGGCTCTCAGGGGACGTTTCCGGAAACCGGCGACCTGGAACTGCCGGCGTTTCGGGGACGTGACTTCGGGAGCGGACGTCAGGAAAAGAACAAATCATCGTCTCAGCGAGAAGGAGAGAAAGCATGGAGAGTACAAATCGTCCCAACTGGCCTTGGGCCGCAACGCGACAGACTGAGAAGCGGGCTGGCTTCACACTGATCGAGCTGTTGGTGGTTGTCGCGATCATTGCGGTGCTGATCGCCTTGTTTCTGCCGGCCGTGATGGCGGCCCGCGAAGCCTCTCGGTCGGTTCAATGCAAGAACAACCTGAAGAACTTCGGGTTGGGGTTGCACGCTTTTGCCGAACGGGATCCTTCCCACCGGCTCTGCACGGGCGCGTATGACTGGCGTCGTGACGGGTGTCCCGACACCTACGGCTGGGTCGCCGATCTGGTCAACTCGGGCATCCTCTGCCAGGAGATGCTCTGTCCGGCTTCGGACTTGCTCGGCACGGAGAAGCTCAATGACTTCATCGGTGTGGTCAACACCAGTAATCAGGACGGGGCGCCCTTGTCACGGCTTCAGGCCGGTCGGTGTGCTGATTGGAACAACGCGACCAGCCCCCCCGGTTCCGACGATCGCATCGAACGAGTCCGGCAGTTGTTGGAGGACGGATACGGGACCAATTACGCGGCGAGTTGGTATCTGGTGCGGTCTGGGCCGAAAACGGATGCCTCGGGCAACACCATCGCCAAGCTCAAAGGCATCCAGGGGTGTCTGGGCCCGTTGACGGTTCGCACGCTGGATCGTTCGGGGTTGTCTGCCAGCGTCGTCCCGCTGCTGGGATGCGCGGCTCCGGGCGATCTCTCGGAGGCGGTTCTGAGCCACGACATCCCCGGTTTCATCGAGGCCGGAGCCCGGCTGGGCGAATCCTTTAACGACGGTCCCGCCATGTGGGACGGCACCCGCATCGCTCTGATGCCAGTCGGCACGAACGTGCTCGACGCCATTCCCAACCGGCTTCCCGACGGCCAGAACCCTGGCAGCCCGGGAGGCGACGGAAACTTGTGGCTGCAAGACACGCGAGACTGGTATTGTTGGCACGGGACCGGTACCAGCCGACACTGCAACATTTTGATGGCTGACGGCAGCGTCAAGACCGTTGCCGACAAGAACGGAGACGGCTTCCTGAATCCGGGTTTCGCCGTCGACGGCAGCGACGGGCACGGTTACATGGATGGCACGGTGGAGCTGACACCGCGGCAGGTCTTTTGTGGTCCCGTCCTCGGCCGCCAAATCCGAAAGAGGAACTTCGAGTAGGACAAAGCGGCCACGCGCGGACCCCATCCGCGGGCGGTCGGTTCATCACCGGCCGCCTTTTGCATCGATTTCATCCTCGGACGTTTTCCCTTTCTCCCTTATGTGTAAGCGTCTCCTCGAGCAGGACCCGTTTAGCCTCCGACCGGCATCTGGTGATGCACGTCACTCGCCGATGATCTTGATCAGCACGCGTTTGGGACGGCGGCCGTCGAATTCGCCGTAAAAGATTTGCTCCCACGGGCCGAAGTCCAGCCTGCCGTCGGTGATCGCCACCACGACTTCCCGCCCCATGATCTGCCGCTTGTGATGCGCATCGGCGTTGTCTTCGCCCGTCCGGTTGTGTTGATACCGCTCCGGAGACGGATCGAACGGCGCCAGCTCCTCCAGCCACTTCTTGTAGTCGGCATGCAGCCCCGGCTCGTCGTCGTTGATAAACACGCTGGCTGTGATGTGCATCGCATTGACTAGACACAGGCCCTCTTTCACGCCGCTCTTGCGCACCGCCGTTTCCACTTGCGGAGTGATATTCACAAAATCCATCCGCTGGGGCACGTTGAAAGTCAGGTATTCGGTGTAGGACTTCATGCTCGCAAGCTCCAAGAAACCATTTTCATGACTGTCATTCCGACACTTGTGACTTTTGCAGGCTATTTCACAACCTGCGTCCCGGCGGCCTCGGGGAGACCTTCGGTCTGGCGATGTGCGGGGGCAGGAGACCCGCGCACAACGTTGCTCTGCCGGCAACCACCGTCTCCTCGCTCACTCCACCGATTGATCCAGCGGCAAACCGAGCTGTTGGTATTTCTTGCGGCGGCCGGCTTTATCTTTTTTCAGGATTCGGCGAGCGTATTCGGCCACACGTTCTGCGAAAGCACGCGGCACGACGATCACGCCGTCGCCGTCCGCCACGATCACGTCGCCCGGAATGACCAGCACACCGCC
>JAADHY010000707.1 GCA_013151585.1 Planctomycetota bacterium | reverse complement strand
TAGCATGTCTGCCGGACAACCTTGTACGTGGTGTAACAAGCCGTCGGCTGGCAGACCGAGACCGGACACGCTTGATAACTGGCCACCCCGCAGTAGGAGCTGGCCAAAGCCGGCAGGGCCGCCAATGTCCCCGCGACCGTGATGATTCCGGCCAACATGGTTCGCATCACTCCACCTCCTCCGATACGGTCAGAACGTTGCCGATCAAATGGATGTGCGTCGGGAGGGCCTTTCCCCTCTTTGACAACCGCCCCCTCTCGCGGCCTCGCCCAGGGCCGCCGCTCCGAGCCGTTCTTGAGGCCGTCCCCATCGGTCCGTCCGCGCGATCAGGCCCCTTCGCTTTTCCCGGGCGCCCCGGCGGCTGACCGATTCGAACGCTCGATTCGGTTGTCCCTCAAGAATAGTCTACGCCTCTGCGCGAACTTAAGTCAAAATTGCTTGTTTTCCAAAGGGAGCGGGATGTTTCGTCCCACCACCCGAAACATCCGGCAAAGACGGCAGACTTTCACATCCGCTAGCAGCGCCGCTGGTCAGTCGCGAGAAGGTTGTCGGGGCCAGCCAGAAAGACCGGCAACGCTGAAGCTGTTACCCGACAATGACTTGCATCGTCGATCTTCGCCGATTCCCCAGACAGATCGCTCAGGCCGGTTCCGACTGTCGCCCCGAGTGGAAACGGTCAAAGTACCACCGGAGTAGCGTCTGAAAGGGGGAGGAGAACTTTTGCGGCTGTTCGAGCAACCACCGTCGGACAGTCTCCAGCGCGACGAACTCAACGGCCGCAATCTCGTAAGGATCGACGGCAATCTCGTCAGGCCGACACTGAGCCCGATAGAGAACCGTATGCTCGTTGGATGTCTCTGGACCAGCCACCAGCTTGACCAAGAACTCCATCGGCCGGGGTTTCAGACCCAGCTCCTCTTCCAGCTCACGCCGCGCAGCCTCTTGATAGGTTTCGCCGGCGTCCACGTGACCGGAAGCCGAGGACGTGTAAAGCAGCGGGTCCTCGTCCTTGTGAATTGAACGTGTTTGGACCAGCAGCCGGCCGTCCGGATCGAAGACGAAGATGTGCACGGCTCGATGCTTGAGCCCACGTGCGTGCACTTCGCGCCGAGTCGCCTGGCCGATGACGCGATCCTCTGCGTCGACGATGTCAAACAATTCGTCTTGCATTCTGAATCTCGTATGCTTCCGCAAAAACGACCACTCGCGTGTTTCCGGAAAAACCGCCCTTCACCCTCACGACAACACCCATGCTTTCAGTGGGGCAGCAAAAAACAGCAAAGCGATTACGCCGGACGCCAAGGCCAAACACAAAACCGCCGCGGCCGCCGCATCTTTGGCCACCCGAGCGACCTCGTGATACTCGGGCGAGACCAAATCGACCAGCAGCTCGATCGCCGTGTTGATGATCTCGGCTGAAAAGACTGCGGCGATCAGAAGTGTCAAGACGGCCCACTCCAAGCGACTGAGTCCAACGCAAATGCCAAGCACGATGGCGGTTGCCCCGGCCAGCACATGCACACGGGCGTTCCGCTGGGTCCGGAAGACGAAGGTCAACCCCGCGAAAGCACACCGAAAACTTTGTCCCAGCGACAAGCGGGGCCTGCGTTGCGGCCAATCGAGCGGGTTTTCGGTGGGAGAGTTTTTCATGAGGATTGCGACGCCTTCAAGACCAACTTCGTCAGTTCGGGCTTACATCCCCAGCGCAGGGGATGACGTCCGGAAAGCCCGCGCGAAACGTAAAGCAATGTCGGCGGCCGCCAGTACGCCCCACCGGAGTAGACGCAGCCGTGAAGACTGGGCGAGTAGACCGGACCGATCCCCGGCAGCCGCACTTGTCCGCCGTGATTGTGCCCGCACAGCATCAAGTCCACACCCTGCCGACGCGCCCACGGCAAGTTGTCCGGCGTGTGGCTGAGCAACAGGCGGAACGCGTCGTCTGGCGCAATGGAGAAATCGGGATGCTGCCCCATCCAAGGACGCTCTGTCCCCGCGAGAGCCAAACAGTGCCCTTCATGCTCGACGACGTGACACCGACCGGCGGCACTTCTCCATCCCAGCTCTTCCAGCCACTTGCGCGTTTCATCCGGATTCAGATCCCAATCGTGATTGCCGAGGACAAAGTAGCAGCCCAGCGGAGCAGTCAGCCGTCCGAGCGTCATGGGCAACCATTCGACCAGCCGTTGGTTGTCGAGCAGATCCCCGGTCAGGACGACCAGATCGGCACGCAGCTCTTCACACAAGTCCGTGACCTCTTCGAAGAAGGCCCGATCGATCGTGCCGATGAAATGCCAGTCGGTCAGATGCAAAATCGATAGGCCGTCCCACGACGTCGGCAACCGGGGCAGCCGATAGGTCTTCTCAGCCACCTCGACGCGGAAGATTTCGTTGCCAGGGACGTACGTCAGGAAGCGAAACGGCCCCGGCCCAAGCGGCTTGTACCCGAGACGATCCACAATGTCGACCGTGGTCGCATGGTTCGAGACTTGGACCGCCGGAACGGCTTGGTACCACCGCCGCGCGATGTGGATCACAAGCCCGACCGCTCCCGCAGCACACAACGCCAGGTAGGCCGACCAGCCGGCCGGCAAGTCCGCCCAGCTTCCTCCGCGCAACAAGGCCGGACCGCTCAGTCCCACAAACCAAACCAGCACGAAAGGAAAAACTGGAATCCACACATCGTGGAAATGTCGCAGATGCCGCAAGAACCGTGCGGGAAGCCGCAACCCGTGCGAGCGGTTGATCAGCGTCACCCACAATTCGGTGTGGCCGGCAATCAAGACCAGGAAAATAGCGGCATTCAGCCAGCTCATCGTGTCAGCCGTCTTTCTTGAAGGTTCAAACGACGCGGACTGCGACTCGGCCGCCGACTCATGCCTTCCCGCGATTCGCTCCTCCCAAATCGGCGCGGGCTGCCATACCGTCTCGCTGCGTCCCCTCGGCAACCAAGTTTAGCTCAGGAAGCAAACCAATCGGCGTCGATCACGGATTCGGCCCCGATAACCCGAGGCGTGAGTGAGCCAGAGATTCAGTCTTTCAGGCGGTTGACACCTTCCCTCGCTGACGCTGCGACTCAATGTATTTCGTGATAAGGTGCCCCAATCTGCCTCAAGGCCGAACCTGATCGAAGCGCAACCGGTAAACTTTACGCCCTTTGCCAAGCCGGTGTCGAATTCTACGGTTTCCGGTAAGACAGGGGAACACGAACACGGGCCGCCTCGGTCGGTTTCAGCCAATCTGCTTTGGCAACCGGGACTCGGGCGGGATCGTGTTCAGACGGCTCTGTCAAGAATGGCCGAATGTCGGGCAGCCCGTCATTCTCGTCTGAAAAGTGTTACACCTGGCCTTTGCGCTTGTCTCGCAGCCGAGGCGCGACGGTCCGGCTAAGCTGTTTCCGGAAAAGGGAAGGTTCCTTCCGGTGCTTCGAACTCCGGCCAGCCCGCCGTGAAAACGAGAAAAGTGGAAATGCCGCTACCCGCTCGGTTGGGTTCGAAAGGCAGTGCACGCGCAACTCGAGTTTTTGACGCATCCGGTTTGTGTGCGAACTCATAGGCTAATCTCCGAGACCCCCGAGATGGTTCGACGCCCTAAAAGGCCTTACATGCGCAGGCCCGGAACCAATCCTTTGACGAGGTCCAGGATTCCGCAAGTTGACCAGACGGCAACGTGATACCGCGGGCGGTCGGTGCATCGACGTACTGGTGAGCGCCGCAAAGGCCGCGACACCGAGACTCTCCTTCCGTCGAAATGAAAGTCCCGAGAAGGTTGTTCGGCGTCCGCGTGATCAGAAGGTGCCGATCTGGCGAGAGCAGACGCGCCACAAATTTGACGGAATCCGTAAAGTTTTCCCAAAGTGGCTGGCTTCGGATGACCGATACCGACTATGGTGAGTTGTTTTTAGCGGAAGGATCATTGCCATGAGCGCTATTGGTCCTGGAACGTTGGGAGCGTTGAACGTGGCCGGCTCGGTCGCCGGGACGCAGCAACCGCAGGCGCACACAGACCGGGCGCGCGAAGAATCGGCCCAGCGCGCCTTTCAAATCGATCAGCTGCTCCTCTCCTCGCGCGACGTCGACGACGTGGCGGAAACAGCACTGTCTCGCGATCGGGACGCCGATGGGCGTCTTCCGTACGAGCCTCAGGGCCAGCCATCGGCGGACGACGAAAACGCGGAATCGAAATCCTCGAAACGCAGTCCGGATGCCTTCGGTGAACGCGGCCGGGCGTTGGACTTGGAAGCGTAGCCGAGGCTGAGGAAAAGCTCGCGGTGGTCAGAGCGGTCGAGGAAACGTCGCGACACGGTGTCCCGACCGCCACCCTGTCGGCCTGGATGACGGGTTCGGCTATTGGGGCGGCGCAGCTTTCGTCGAACCACGTTGTGAATTCCGCCTGCGGTGTCCGTTGTGGCTCAGCCGCAGTTCGCTTTGCCGCCGTCGCTCAACACCAGTTTGGCCTTCTCGTGAGGGCTCGATCGCTGGCCGAAACGATCGGTCTTTGCGGGATGCCAGCCACTCCCTGTCGACCGGCGTCAGATCGTAGCCGTTCGCGGGCTCCGAGTTCTCGATGCGGCACTCCCGATAGTCTGACGCATCAGCGATCTGTTCGGTCGAGGACCGCGAATCACTGAGAGATCACAGGACCCGAGACACCGAAATTTTCCCGGATACAGAGCAACCGCAAGGACAAAAGGCATGCAAAGGGGTGACAATGATAAAGCGGCGACAATAGCGCGTCGTCGATTCTTGGAACAGCTCGCAGCTTTTGCGAATGCCGCCATCGTGGGAAACGCGCTCCCGTCGCCGGCGAAGGGTGACGACTCACCCCGCACTCAATGGAAACGGCAAATCCGGATTGGCCTGCACCAGGCTGGCTGGAGTGCCCGAAAGATTCGCTCTTTTTTCGAGGCCGCCCGCAAGTTGCGTTACGACGGTGTTGAGCTGGCGCCGCCGTGGCTGGAGCAGTTCCACCCTTTGGAAGATGTTTGCGGAATGCTCGACGACTTCAACCTCCTTTTGGCTCCTGCCATCTTTGTCGGCGGCCAGGAGCTGCGCGATCCGACACGAGAGACCGCTTACTGCGAGAAGGCGAGCCGGTGGGCCAAGTGGATCAAGAATCGCGGAGGGCGGTATGTCATCTACAGCACCGTTGCAGGCACCGGTCCGCGACGCACAGCCGACGAAACCAAGCAAGTCGCTAAGGCGTTCGATCGCGTGGCCACGGCCGTCACAGCGGAAGGTTGTACGCCGCTTTACCACAATCATTACGTCAAAAGCAGCTCGGAAAGCAAACGGCTCTTGGAAAAAGATCTCGGATTGCTCGACTGGAACCACTGGAGGCTCTGTGTCGATACCGGCCATTTGGTCCTGGCAAAGACCGATCCCGTTGAGTTTGTTGAACAATGGCGGGACAAGATTGCCTGGATGCATTGCAAGGACGTGAAACGGCACGCCGTGCAAGTCGTCGATCAACCAGGAGTGCGCTGGCAAGATCAATTCACTCGTCTGGGATCGGGCGTGGTCGACTTTTCGAAAGTCGTGGCACTGCTGGCGGATAGCCAGTACGACGGTTGGTTGATCGTCGAACAAGATCGGAGCCCGGACTTGTACCGGAGTGCCAAGGAGTCGCGAGCGTACTTGCTTGGCGTCATCGATTCCCTGTGAGAATCGGAAAAGACAGCCGGAATCGATGTGCCGGAGTTGCCGCGGCGATTGCGATTCTGAAGGAACCGCTTTCGCCCCGGCCGCCTGCGCAGGGCATAGTCGTCGGCTGCGGAAACTTCAGCAAGCGAACCGCTCGCAAATAAAGCGCGGGCATTGCACCGTGGCCGAGTTCACCAGCATCGATGATACAGCATTGCGGCCAGTGCTGCTGCCATCGGCTCGACAGGAAGTAGCCTCGAGAAATGCGAGACAAGTTATCCGCTCTTCCCAAGATTGAGTGACTCCCGTTGCCGATTGTCGCCGAATTTTCCGCTCCGGTAGCGCTTACTCTAAAAGAACTGTTTGAGCGGGGTGTAGCCCTCGTGACGAGCGACGAGCGACCGCTCCGGGGACATCGTCGCTACGGAGCGGCTGCGGCGGCAGCCCAGTCGGGCATCGCATCCAGGCGGATGCCCATCTGGGGGCCGAACAAGTAGAAGGTTGCCAGGGTGATCACAAGCACGCCGAAAAGGTTCAAAGTGACTCCGTAGCGCGCCATTTGCCCCATTGTCACACTGCCGGAACTGAAAACGATGGCGTTGGGCGGCGTGGCCACGGGGAGCATGAACGCGCAACTGGTCGAAATCGTCGCCGGGACCATGATCAGGCGCGGGTCCACGTGGATCGTCATCGCCGTGCCGGCCAAGATGGGTAGGATCGCGCTGATCGTAGCGACGTTCGAAGTGAACTCGGTCAACACCATCATCAAGGCACAGACCGACGCGATGAGCATCCAGTAGGGCCAGCCGGCGACGACCTTCGCAAAGGCCTCACCGATGTAGATCGAAAGGCCCGTAGTCTTGAAGGCCGAAGCCAGAGCGAATCCGCCGCCGATCAATAGCAGAATGTCCCAAGGCAGTCGTTTGGCGGTATCCCAATCCATCAGGTACTCGACGCGTCCCTCGGGCCAGCGCCGGGCGGGCAAAAAGAACATCAGAAGAGCCATCCCGATGGCCACGGTCGAATCATGAACGGCGTGCCGAGCCATTTCGGGCGGCATGCCGAGCCGGACCAGCCCCCATCCGACCGCGTCGCCCCACCCGGGAAAAAGGGGCTCGTGGCCGAATTTCAGAGGCGTGCGGAAAATCCACAAGACGGCCGTCACGCTGAAAACAGCGAGCATTAGTTTCTCCGCGCGCGAGGGCGGGCCTAGCCCGCGAAGCTTTTCGGAAAAATAGGATCGGTCCAACGACCGTCCGCCCGGCAACGCCGGCAGGCGAAAAACCAGCAGCCCCCAAGCTCCGAACAGCATCAACACGCCGACGGGCAGCACGGCCGTCGTCCAATCGCCCGCCGAGAACTCTGGGGCGTCGGGGAACTGGTCCGACCAAATCTGAAGAAACTGGACGTTGGTCGGTGTCCCCACCAGCGTCGTGAAACCGCCGATGCTAGCGGAATAGGCGATGCCAAGCATCACGGCTAGGGCCAGCCGTCGCAAAACCCGCTCAGCCACTTCTTCCTCTTCGGGACTGAGTGAGGCCGGCCTCGGCCCTGAGTTCGGCTCGCGTAGCAAGTCACGCAGCGACGCAATCATCGCCAGACCGATCGGCAGCATCAGCAGCGTGGAGGCTGTATTGCTGATCCACATCGACGGGAAGGCCGTGGCGATCATGAACCCGAGCACCACTCGCCGCAAGCTGCT
>JAADHY010000140.1 GCA_013151585.1 Planctomycetota bacterium | reverse complement strand
GGAACTGCTCGGGCGTGCTCACGTGGCCACGATCAAAGAGAACCTTGTGCCAGAACCGAGCATAAAGCAGATGCAAGACCGCGTGTTCCGCCCCGCCGATGTAAAGATCAACGGGCATCCATTGGCGTTCTTTGATCGGATCAACGAAACATTGGTCATTGCGCGGATCGATGAATCGGAGGTAGTACCAACACGAGCCGGCCCATTGAGGCATGCTGTTGGTTTCGCGCTTCAGACGGGTTCCGTCCGGAGCGGTCTTGTAGAGCCAATTCTCCGGTGCTTGCTCCAACGGCGGTTCCGGCCGGCCGTGAGGCTTGAAATCGAAGTCTTCCGGCAGCGTGACCGGCAACTCATCCTCGGGATCGGTCCGCAACAGACCGGTCAGGTTGCCGTTCTCGTCCAGTTCGTGCCAGATCGGGAACGGCTCGCCCCAGAAATGCTGTCGACTGAACAGCCAGTCGCGCAGACGGTAGTTGACGGCTTTGCGTCCGAGGCCAGCGGCCGACAAATCGGCGGTGATCTTTTCTTTGAACGCGGCCGTCGGCAGACCGTTGTACGAGCCCGAATTGACCGCTGTCCCCTCGCCGGCAAACGGATACTGCGTCTGGCCGTCGACCTGACGGGCCAGGGCCCGCTCTTCCTTGGTCGGCTCGTAATCCTCCGGCGGCTGCACGACCGTGATTATGGGCAAATCATACTGCACGGCGAATTCCCAGTCGCGCAGATCGTGGGCGGGCACGGCCATGATCGCCCCGGTTCCGTATGTGATGAGGACGTAGTCGGCAATCCAGATGGGGATCTTCTCACCGTTGACCGGGTTGATGGCGTAGGAGCCCGTAAAGACGCCGGTTTTTTCCTTCGCCAGATCGGTACGATCCAGGTCGCTTTTCATTGAGGCCTGTTTGCGATAGGCCTCGACAGCGGCCCGGTTTTCCGGGGTGGTGAGCCGATCGACGAAAGGATGCTCGGGAGCCATGACCATGTAGGTGGCTCCGAACAGCGTGTCCGGCCGGGTCGTATAGACGCGAAGGACGTCCGGCCCGGGCTCGTCCGGCCAACCAGACGCCGCCCGCTGCTGTTTCCATTGCTCGAAGGCGGTCGAGAGGTCTTGGGTGTTTTCCGTCCCGATGAAGAAATCGACCTCAGCGCCCTCGCTGCGACCGATCCAATTGCGCTGAAGCAACTTGATCGACTCGGGCCAATCCAACGCGTCCAGCTCATCCAGAAGTCGCTGGGCGTAGGCCGTGATGCGGAGCATCCACTGCCGCAGCGGAATGCGCTCGACCGGATGACCGCCCCGTTCGCTTTTCCCGTTGACGACCTCTTCGTTCGCCAGCACGGTGCCCAGCGCCGGACACCAATTGACGGGAGCCTCATGCTGGTAGGCCAATCGATGTTTGTCCTGATAGCGTCGGACAGCCGCCTCGCCTTGCGCATGCACTTCCTCCGGAATCGGCAGCTCGCTGATCGGCCGCCCTTTGCCCTTCCGTCGTTTACCGTCAGGGCCGGTCCATTCATAATCCGGGTCATACCACGTGTCGAAAATCTGCAAGAAAATCCACTGGGTCCAGCGATAATAGTCCGGATCGGTCGTGGCGAACTCGCGGCTCCAGTCATAGCTGAAGCCGAGCATCTTTAACTGCCGTCGAAACGTTGCGATGTTGTTGTACGTCGTGATACGGGGATGCGTCCCCGTTTGAATCGCGTGCTGCTCGGCCGGCAATCCGAAAGCGTCCCAGCCCATCGGATGCAGAACCTGCTTGCCGCGCATGCGACTGTAGCGGGCAATAATGTCCGTGGCCGTGTAGCCCTCGGGATGCCCGACGTGCAGTCCTTCGCCCGAGGGGTAGGGGAACATATCGAGCACGTAGAGTTTGGGCTTGCCCTCGACAAAATCCCCCGTCTTGAATGTTTCGTGCTTTTCCCAATAGTGTTGCCACTTGCCTTCAATCCGTTTTGGGTCGTACCGAGGCATGGTTGTTCCCTTGGATCCCTCTGAAACCCGAGTCAAATGATGCAGGACCGTATCCGCCGACGCCCGGGACGGCGAGAAGGCGAGTTTACTGACGAGCACGCAGTTTGCCAATAGCGTCAGATCGGCCTTTTCGCAGGGGCTGCGCTTGGGCACAATGGTTCTGAGCTGCGGACCGGCGACGGCCCCAGGCGATCGCGATTGTGCCAGGAACCTGGTTCTGGTCACACGGTTTCACATTTCAACCCGACACGGATCGAACGGCAATTGGAGAGGCTCCATGAAGCCACTACCGGATGACCCCAAGAAAGCGCTCCAGTCGCTTCTGCGGACGCTGTTCGGCCGCGACTTGCCCTTGGAACGCGAGACGGCGCTATTCATTTTCGTCAGCGCTTTGGACGTTTTCATGACTTACGTGCTGCTGCGACACAGCGCCGAAGGACGCACCGTTCACATCTTCACGGAATCGAACGCGGTCGCCCGGTACTTCCTGAACCACTGGGGGATCAAGGGCCTGGTGATGTTCAAGTTTGCGATGGTGGCGATCGTCACCGTGTTGGCTCAGTTGATCGCTATGCGCCGACTGGATACGGCCCGTCGACTGCTCAATGTTGCGACCTTGCTGGTGTGCGCCGTTGTCATTTACAGTCTGGTGCTTCTGGTGCGAGGGCTTGGATGAGGAATTCGCTCGCGGCGGGAAGGGGCTGGACACGACTTGAGAAGCTCGGGAACCGTAGCAGTCAGACAACTCACTCGCACTCCGGGATTGGCACTCTCGAGGACCGCTGGAGAAGCGAGTGATCGATCGGAGGGGTGAATGATCGACGAATCCAGGTCCGGTGTTTCTCCTGACGAGGGAGCTTTCCGCCAAGTGGAGGCACGCCTTCACCGTTACGGTCAGGGGCATGTGCTCCGCTGGTGGTCGGAATTGGGTGAAGAGCAGCGGCGAAGTCTGCTGGGGCAGATCCAGCGGATCGATTTCGACCAACTGCTCCAGCTCTACAAGGCTTACAGCCGGCGCGGCGAAACGGCATCAACCGCGGCGGACGACGTGCGCCCGCCTTCGTCCATCATCGGGTTGCCGCGAGGCCGGTCCGAGCAAGCCGAGTGGGACCGGGCCGTTCGGCGCGGTTGGGAGTTGCTCGAGGCCGGCCGTGTGGCGGCTGTGGTCGTGGCCGGCGGGCAAGGCACCCGTCTGAAGTTTCGGCATCCGAAAGGGCTGTTTCCCATTGGGCCCGTCTCTGGGTGTTCGCTGTTTCAACTGTTTGCCGAACAGGTGCTGGCGAGGTCGCGCCGGGCGGGCCGTCCGATTCCCTACCTGATCATGACCAGTGAGGCGACGCATGAGGAGACGGTCCAGTTTTTTGAATCGCATGATTTCTTCGGCCTGCTCCGCGACAACGTGCGTTTCTTTCGACAGGGCCAAATGCCTGTCGTCGATGCCGCCACGGGCCGGCTGCTTCTGGAAAGCAAAGACCGCATTGCCACGAGCCCGGATGGACACGGTGGTCTGATCGCCGCCTTGGCCCGCTCGGGCCTGCTGGACTGGCTGGCTCAACATGGAATCGACCTGCTGTTCTATCACCACGTGGACAATCCGTGCGTCAAAGTTTGCGACCCAACGTTTCTCGGTTTTCACGCCATGCACGACGCTGAGATGTCGCTAAAGGTTGTCGAGAAGGCGTATCCCGAAGAGAAGATGGGCGTCGTGGTCGAGCGGGACGGTAAGACGCAGATCATCGAGTACATCGACTTGCCGCCGGAGATGGCTGGCGAACGAGACGATCGAGGTCGGCTTCGTCTTTGGGCCGGAAGTCCGGGCATTCACGTTTTTTCTCGCTTCTTCTTGGAGCGGTTGGCCAGACAGGGACATGGTCTGCCCTTCCATGCCGCGCTGAAGACGGTGGCTTATGTGGATGAAAGGGGAAGGCGAGTAGAGCCGGCCGAGCCGAACGCTGTGAAGTTCGAACGATTCATCTTTGACGCGTTGCCGCTGGCGGAGCGGGTCGTGGTGGTGGAGACGGACCGCGGCCAGGAGTTCCATCCAATCAAGAATTGCAAACAGGACGATACCACGCCCGACACCCCTGAGGCTGCTCGTGAAGCTCTTAGCACGAACTGGCGCCGGTGGCTTCTGGCAGTGGGGGCCCAGTGTGAGGACGTCGTCACGGTCGAGATCAGCCCGCTGGTCGCTCTGGAGCCGGAAGACCTGCGAGGAATCGTCCAGCCTGGCGCCACCTGTTCGGAAGCGCTTCTGTTGCGTCCTGATCCCGCCGAATGCCGCGGTTTTGACCACCGGTCCAGCGAGCCAGGCGGACGGCAGGGTCGCGGCTGAGGCCCCGTACGGGCAGGACAGGTGGAGCTAGCGAAGTCCTTGGGGGAAGGCCGCCCGCGCTCGCGAGACAAATCCGGAGTCAGATGACCAGTACGGAGGATCGCGGTCGCATGCCTGGCTAGCTCGATCAACCGTCATAGCCGACACGTTCGCGCCATGCCGTCCAGGAAGTTTTGGCAGCGGCCTCTGGCCGCTCGCGACGAGGGCCGTCCAGCGTGCTACGGTTGCAGAGAGCCGTGTCGCAGTTTTTCTCTCATCGTGAGCACTATCGTCCCTTCGGTCTCCGACCTCGACGAGAGACGATCGGCGTCGAGAAGCGGCATGGCCAATGTCGTTCGTTGGCAAGCCGAAAGCGACTGTGTTGATGCGGGTGATCATGGATTCGCAGACGCCCGCAGCAAGTGGTCAGACGCCGCGAGCAGTGGCGCAGGCGGTTTGGCCACCCGAGTGAAGTCTCGGGAGATGCGTGGTTTCTTTTAACTCTTCCTAACTTTGGCCTAAGAGACAAGATGGCAACAGCCCACCCGGTTCTTGGTCGGATCGATCTCGCCGCCCAACGGGTCTTAGACCAGTTGGAACGCTGGGAGCGGCGTCTCAACGGAAATTACGCCCAAAAGCGGGATCACGTCCGTCGTCGGTTTCGCGGCAAAGTGGTCGTGTTTGTGCCATCGCCTTCGCACGGAATTACGGACCTGGAACACGCCGAGCAGGTCCTGGTTTGGACGCGCAACGTCTCTCAAGGCGGCATTTGTTTTATTGCCAACCGAGTGATTCCGGGGGACCAGATCGTGGTTCGTTTGCGGTTCGCCGGAGGCGGCGTTGCCGATTACCGGGGAAGCATTGTGCGTCGTCGCCAGGTCCATGAAAGCTTTTGGGAGTACGGCGTCGCGTTTTGCGAGCGTCTGAGCGTGAGCGACGGGAAACCGGACGCGGACGCTTCCAAATCGAAAACCTCGGCAACTAACTCTGCAAAGCCGGAGATTTCCGTCGACGCTTCCGAACCGGCCGCCGCGGACGAGCAGCCAGCGGAGAGCGACGTCCGTGCCGTTCTGGAGAGCCATTAGCATTTCGGCTCGCTCGGGCGAGAACCGCCACACTCTGGCGCGCCCCCGTTTATTCTTTGGACGCCTCGCCGGGCGTGGCCCCCG
>JAADHY010000273.1 GCA_013151585.1 Planctomycetota bacterium | reverse complement strand
GAGCTTGCAAACTACCTTGAAGCCTACCGTGAATTTATCTTTCTTCGCCATCAGCATCGATCGTCTCGCATCAGTTGGATGGGATCGTGATCGGTACACTCGCTTTCTTTCAGAGGATCACAACGGGGCGACAGCCACGCAAGACAGTACTTTGCCAGTCCATGCCTAGAAACACAAGTCGAAAGCTTTTCCAAACCGAGACTTGACATCTCAACACCAAAGGTGCATGTTTGATACTGCCATTTCTTTGTGCGGGTGATAACGCTGTTGGTTCTGGCCCGATGTGTCTCAAGCATCGGTAAGTCAGCCGGATAACGGCTTCTCACGACGGCCGCCGTACTGGCTCCCGGCATTGAGACTCAACGAACACATCGCGCGGGCCTCGTTTTACGTTGCCGCCCATGGGGCACAGGTCGGAAAGGAGCATGGGGATGTCACACTCACATTTCTTCCAGAACGCGTTCAAGGTGTGGGCGATCCTGGGCATCGTGACGCTGGCGAGTGGCGGTATCGCGCTGGCTTCGGATGCCAAAGAACGGCCAAGCAAACCGCTGGCCGCCGAGAAGGAACGACAGTTCCGTCCCATTTGGGCGGAGGTGCAATCGTCTGAGTCAGTGCAACGGATATGGGCGGCTCTTCAATCTCCGACAGAACTGGAATTCGTTGCCGCTCCGCTCGAGGATTGTCTCCGGTTTTTCGCGAAGTTGCATTACATTCCCATCGTGCCGGATTGGACGGCCATTGAAACCCTGGGCCTCGAGAAAGACACGCCGGTGTCAATGGCGCTCTCTGGCGTCGAGCTCAGGAGCGCTTTGAACTTAATGCTGGAGCCGCTCGGTCTCAGTTACGTGGTAGAAGATGAGGTCCTGAAGATCGTCCCCGAAGCGAAAGCGGCCGAGTCGCTGGTTCTGCGCATCTACGACGTACGTCGTTTGAGCGAAGCGGGGTTCGCGCCCGAGGATCTCACCAAAATGATCAAGACAACCGTCGATCCTCAAAGCTGGGAGATTACACTCACCGACGTGCGGATACTCGATGACAAGAAAACCGTCGCGTTGCGCCATGCGGGGCGAATCGTGGAGCTCTGGGACGGGCAAACCGGCAAACAGATCATTCGCCTCGGAGGCCAGGGGAAGGCAGGAGCGGCGGCCTTGCCGGGTTTCCTGGTGGTTCGGCAGACCCGACGGGCCCACGAAGAGATTGCCGAGCTCTTGGAGACGCTTCAAAAATTCCTAGACTTCTCCAACCCGTAGATGGACTCGGGACCGGACATGCGTGGAATTTCCTGACGTCTGGCCCGATGGGCCGGCGGTCAAACGACACGGTCATCGGTCGCGATGACGCGTGGCGTGAGCGTCCCCGCTTATGCTTGTCAGTTGAGACGCCCGTTTCTCGTGCGGCAATGCTCGCGCGAATCGAGAAGCCCCGACACCGGCACACAAATGCAGCGGCCGCTGTAAGCCGTGTGAGGGACCGTTCATCGCGAAATGTGATCCAATGACTGGTACGTTCTCTGCCTGTCTGCGTTCAAGCCGATTACAATGGCCACAGTTGCGGTTGAGCAAACCAAAGTCAGTCGTCACACGAACGCAGAGGACGGGAGGAGAGATTGTGAACTCGTGGATCAAGACAGCCGTCGGGATGTGTACGCTTTGCGCTGGCGTTTCCGGGCTGGCCGCGGAACCGGGGTCGCCGCCTGGGGCAACGTCGGAGGCGAAAAGCGGCTGGATCGAACTGATCGGGGACCAAGGTTTGGCGGAATGGACCCGGGCCCCCATGCACAAGAATCGGGCCTTCCGTGACCGATGGCTGCACGTGGAAAGTGCCTTTCTCGACCCGGCCGACGCTCGGCGATTGGCGACTCGCCCGGGAACCGGCGTCTTGGTCAACGGCAAGACCGGACGCACGTGGAACATTGTGACGAAAAAGGATTTCGGCGACATCGAAGCGCATATCGAGTTTCTGGTCGCCAAGGGTTCCAACTCAGGCGTCTACTTCATGGGGCGTTACGAGATTCAGATTCTGGATTCGTGGGGCAAGCAGCACGTCAAGTACAGCGATTGTGGCGGCATCTACCAACGGTGGGACCCATCGCGTGGCAAGGGCCACGAAGGTTTCGACGGTCATGCTCCGCGCGTGAATGCCTCCAAGCCACCGGGTCAGTGGCAGACGTTCGAGGTCGTTTTCCGGGCACCGCGCTTTGATGCCAGCGGTCACAAGATCGCCAACGCGCGGTTTGTCCGGGTCGTTCACAACGGGGTTGTGGTCCATGAAAACGTGGAGTGCACCGGCCCGACGCGCGCGGCCTGCTTTGGCGACGAGCAACCGCTCGGCCCCTTGATGCTCCAGGGCGACCACGGTCCGGTTGCTTACCGAAACATCCGCGTGCGTCCGCTGTCGTCCGGGACCGGACGATAGCTGGGGACGGGCGTGTGGCAGGAGGCTGCGCCTGTCAGCTTAGCGCCCGTGCTTTTACTCCTTCACTTTCACGCCCTCCAGCCAATCCAGAGCTCGAATCTGGCGATACACCAGTGCCTGCGCCACCAGGACGAACAGAAACGCCAGGACAACGGTCAGCAAGACCAACGGTGGCCGCACCACGATCGGTGTCCGGTACAGCTCGGAATCATACGCCGAAGCGATCCAGTGAATCAGCGCCAGCCCGAGCGGGAAAGAGAGAACAGTGCCGATGACAAAAGTGATTGCCGTTTGGCGGAACAGCATGCCGGCGATTTCGCGCGGATGATAACCAAGAATCCGCAGCGTCGAGATTTCGCGCATCCGGTCGCCGATTTCGATCAGCGCATTGTTCAGCGTGCTTCCAAAGGCAATGATGCCGGCAAAGATGACCATCAGGCCGATGGAGAAGATCGTGGCTTCAACGAGCGTTTTCTCGATATTCTGGCGCGCTTCCGCTCGAACGCTCAACGTGCGAGCGTTGGGTAATCGTTTCAACTTTCGATAAAACTCGTCAATCTCGCCGGGGTTGACCAACACCTGAAGGGCGTTCACGGCCGACTCCTCCCCGACCAGCGACCAGAGATATCTTTGGTCCGCGTAGCAGGTCAGGCCGAGGTAGGTATCGACGACCTGAGCGACACGGGCTTTCACTCGCCGCCGCTGGCCTCGCACTGGCGTCAGTTCCAGTACATCGCCAGGGGCGACATGGAGCAGTTCGGCCAGTTTTCGCGCCATGACCAGCCCGGTTTCGGGAATGCGCACGGGCTGGCCGCCGTCTTCCTGGGGGGTTGTGAGTCGGTGTTGGGGGGCTAAGCCTGTGACGCTGATCCGACGCGCGTATCGGCCGTGCCGAAGATCGCACACAATGGCAAAGATCGGCTCGGCGTAGTCCACACCCGGCAGATCGCGCGCCTCCCACAAAGCGGCGATGGCAGACTCATCCCGCAGTCCGATGTCCATGTCAGCGTGGGCGACCCGCTCGAATTGGTAATCCAGCAAATAGACGAACGAGTCGTACATGACCATGGCTATGAAGATGATCGAGATCGACAGAGCGAAGGCCACGATCGACGTGATGGTTCGAATGCGATTCCTGAGCAGATTGCGCACGGCCCACTGGGTCTGGAATCCCAGCAAGCCCCAGAGGCGAGGAAAACACTCGAGAAAAACCGCTCCGCCTCGTTCGGGCGGGCGCGGCCGCATCGCCTCGGCCGGCTGCAGCTTCAACACCGTCCAGACGCCGCGCGCTGTCCCCAGCACGGAGAAAACCACACTGACGCACACCCCAATGATCAGTAGGTCGGGATAGACCTGCACCAGGAATTCGGGGAACTGGAAGAACGATCGGTAGACCTGGATCATCCCCGCTGTCGTCGAGAGCCCCAGCGCGCAGCCGGCCGCTCCGCCGACCAATCCCACAATCACTCCAAACAACAGGTAATGAATCATCACACGGCGATCGGAATACCCCAGGGCTTTCAGTGTGCCGATCACCGTGCGCTGACGTTGAGCCAAGCGGATCATCACGATGTTCAGGACCAGCGCCGCCACTCCCAGAAAGATCGCCGGCATCATGGCGGCCGTAACTCCGAGCCCTTGGATTTCGTCTGAAAGAAACCGATGCGAAGCTTGTCGACTCCGCGGCATCTTGTCCAACACGCCGTAGGGCCCGAGAATCCGATCGATCGAATCCAGCACGGCGTCGATTTGGTCGACCCGGCGAGGAACAAGCTGTCCGACCAGCTCGTTAAAAGCGTCCTTGAATCCCAGGATCTCCCGCGCGTAGCGGTCTTTGACGTAGAGCACGCCAAAATGCTTGGGATCGGGCACGAGATCGCCGGGGCCTCGCACCATGTAAACGTATTCGGGACTGATCGCCAGGCCGACGATCGTGAATGCCTGACGCCTCCGGTTGAGAATGACATGGATGCGGTCGCCAAGGTCGAGTCCATTCGCTTTGGCGAATGATTCGCTCAGAATCACTTCCGCATCTCGCTCGTGCGAAAAGCCTGAGCCACGAGTCAGGCAGATCCCGTTCAGCGTCCGGTCGAACCCAGAGAGAGGCGTCGATATCAAGCGGCCCGTTAACGGCCGAGGCACGTCGGGAATGTCAATGATCACGTCGAACACGACGCGAGCGTCGACCGAGTCGATCCCAGGCAGCCGCGCAATCCGCCGCAAGACGCTCATCGGAGCTTTTTTCACGTGGACCCAAAAGTCCGCCAGACGATAGCGACGATAGTAAGCCGACTGACTGGCGATCAAGATGCGCTGCGTCGCCGCCAGACCGATGAGCGAGCCGGTACCGATCGCGATAATGACGACGATCACCAACAGCGTGACCGCGTTTTCCCGTAGCTCGCGTAATAGCTTGCGATGCAGCGTTCGCACCAGTACCGGCTCCTACCAGCTCACATCGTGCGCCGGGATCGGTCGCTCATTCTGTTTCGTCTCGACAATGCGGCCGCTGACAATACGGGCCATCCGGTCGCCGATCGCCGCGATCGCCGGATTGTGGGTGATCAGCACGACCGGGATGTGCTGCTCGCGATTCAGACGTTGGAGGATGCCGAGTACGCTGCGAGCGGTCGGCAAGTCCAACGCACCGGTCGGCTCGTCAGCCAGCAGCAACCGCGGCCGTTTGGCCAGCGCCCGAGCGATGGCCACCCGCTGCTGCTCACCACCGGACATTTGAGCCGGAAAATGATCGGCTCGATCCGCCAAGTCCACCATCGCCAAAGCCTCGGCGGGATCGAGCGGTTCCGGGACGAGTTCCGTCGCCACTTGTACGTTTTCACGCGCCGTCAGCGTCGGGATCAGGTTGTAGAACTGAAAGATGAACCCGACCTCTTTCCGGCGGTACTCAGTCAGTTGATCGTCGGGCAGCGCAGCCAAGTCGCGGCCTTTGTACCAGATGTGGCCGTGGGTTGGACGATCGGCACCACCGATCAAGTTCAACAACGTGCTTTTTCCCGAGCCGGACGGCCCGAGCACGAT
>JAADHY010000262.1 GCA_013151585.1 Planctomycetota bacterium | reverse complement strand
GGGAGACCGTGCCGCAACAAAGAAACCCAAAGCGGCACGGGAGTGCCGCACTCCAAATTGGCCGTTCGACTCAGCCGAAGCCAAACGCCGGCAGCGCGAAACCGCCAAACGGCTGGGGCTGCCGGTTGAGCTCGAGATCGAGGTATCGGGCGACCTGAAACTGGCGTTCGTGTTCATCCCGCCGGGCGAATTCGTCATGGGAGCGGCCGACGGCCCCGAAGACGAAGGGCCACCGCACCGTGTGTGTATCGAACGGCCGTTCTACATGAGCCGCACCGAGATCACCAACTCGCAATTTAGCGCCTTGGTCGACCCGCACCATTTCAGCGGCTACGCTCAATGGCGGAGCATCGACCAGCGTGGCCAGGGCTATCCGTTGTTTGAGCCGGATCAGCCGGTTGTGCGCGTATCGTGGCATGAGGCGATGGCGTTCTGCCGAGCGTTGGCAGAACGCACCGGCCGGCGCGTGACATTGCCCACTGAGGCCCAATGGGAATGGGCCTGCCGCGCCGGCTCGGATTCGCCGCTCTGGTACGGCACGCTTGACAACGATTTCTCACCGTTTGAAAACCTCGCCGGCCACGAGCAGGTCAGGTTCGCTTTCTCCGGCAAGCGAAAATGGTACCTTCGCGACGACCGCTACGACGACGGCCAGCTAGTCACCGCCCCGGTCGGCTCCTACCGGCCCAACCCTTGGGGCCTTTATGACATGGCCGGCAACGTTTGCGAATGGACCCGCACAACATATCGCGCCTACCCGTACGACGCATCCGACGGCCGCGACGATATTTCCATCCCGACCGACTCGACCATCGAAAAAGTGGTCCGCGGCGGTTCCTGGTACCTCCCGCCCAGCTTCGCCCGCTCCGCCTGGCGCTGGAAATATCCCCTGTGGCGAAAAGTGTTCAACGTCGGCTTTCGTATCATCATCGAGCTGCCCACTGACAGTACGGTCACACAACAAGATTGAATCGTCGTCCGGTCGAAGTGCATTGGCATTCGAGTTCCGCAAACACAGGGAGCCCAACATGACGCGTACGATTTCCAAAACGCTGATGAGCTTCGGAACCGTAGCAGCCCTCGCCATTGGGCTGCTCGCTGCACGCTCCGACGAGGCTTCCGAACCCAAAGGACGCCCTGCCGCTCAAACAGCCGCCACCACTGCGGAAAACGCGACGACAACACGCCCGCTGGCAATTGAGAAACCGCTCGTGGGCTATTGGGACTTCGACGATCGGGTCGGCACGACCTGTCGGGATCGGAGCGGCCATGAGCGGCATGCGGGCGGGGCGGCCCTCCGGACCGGCGCGGTGCGGCGGGTTCCCGGGGTGTTTGGACAGGCGCTGTGGTTTTCCGGGCGGCACCGGATCGAGGTGCGCGATGCGAACTTGTTCCGCGAACTCACAGCGATTGCGATCAGCGCGTGGGTTCAGCCGGTCGAACTGAGCAGCTACCGAGAGATCTTCCGCAAAGAGGACGGCGACAACCGCGTGCTGTTTTCGTTTCAACACGACGGGACCATCCTGTCGCTCGGACTGAACATCGGTGGCCAGTACCTCGAATGTGACGCGAAAACCGATCCGGAGGTCNNCTTGCTGGACGGCCGCTGGCATCATTGTGCGGCCAGCTACGACGGACAGACGATGCGCGTCTACCTGGACGGCAAACAGGTGGGCGAGTTGAAACGACCGGGCCGCGTCCGAGCCGGCGGCGAGGCCCTGGCGTGCATCGGATCGTCCAATGGGGGGGAATGTTTTCAGGGGGCAATGGATGAGCTGCGAATCTACGCCGAACCGCTCACAGCCGGAGAGGTCGCGGCGCTGTATCGCAACGGGATCGAAAGTCTGGCCCGTCTGAGCCAGTGCGTGGCTGCCGATGAACCGAAACTCGACAAGCCGGTCTTGGCCCACTGGACGTTCAACGAGCTGGGTCCAGTGCCGATCATCCACGACGGCGGCCCGGCGGACCTGAATGTGACGGCTTCGCGAGCGATTTCACGCGTTCGGGGCGTTCACGGTCATGCGATCGAGCTGCGCGGCGAGCATGCTCTGCCGGTCCTCATCGGGCCGCATTTGAAGGAGCTGGAACAGATCACGATCTCGGCATGGACGCGGCCCACCGACTTGCGAGCGTATCGCGAAATCTTCCGACAGGAATGCGCTGAGCGGATTTTGTTTTCGTTCCAAGGCCACGGGACCATTCTGTCGTTGGGCTTGAATGTCGGCGGTGAGTACGTCGAATGCGACGCGGAGCTCAATCCGGCGACTGTGCTGGATGGTGGCTGGCATCACTGTGCGGCTACGTTCGACGGAAAGGTGATGCGTGTGTACTTGGACGGTGAGCAGATTGGTGAGCTCGAGCGGCCGGGTAAGCTGGTGACCAACTCGACGGCGACGGCGTTCATTGGCTCGAGCAGCGGCAGGGGGGAGCACTTCCAAGGCGCGATGGACGATCTGCGCATCTACCGCGCCGCACTGACGGCCGATGAGATTGGGCAACTGTACGAAGCCGGCTTGCAGGCTTTAGAGCGGCGGGCGAAAGAGTTGGCCGCTCACGTGGCCACCTTCTACCACCGGGGGCGATCGTTTGCCGAGACGCTGGTCGACTGTCGACGCCGTCTCGCCAAGGACAATCTCATGCTCGATGCCGAACTGGCTGCGGCGCTGCGTACCCGACTCCGGGCCGACTTCCCCAAAGACTACGAGAACTTCGTGACGTGGACCGAAGCGGACGTGATTGATTACTTGACCGATGACTCGGGCCAGTTCGAGGTGCGTGCGGCCGAGCGTCTCATCGATTTGATGCTGGAATACAAGCCGCTGACCGAACGGCAATGGGCCAAATGCACTCCGGACGAGCGGCGTAAGTGGCAGGAGGCGGAGACGATTGCGCAGCGGTTCGAGCAGCTCCGCGCTGAAGGCTCGGACGCCCGGTTCTCACCGAAGTGGATCGACTTGATCCTCGAGGCGGGTTCGCGTGTCACGTTCCGGCCCCGCATCCACGAGGCCGTCGCCCCGTACGTCAAGCCGCACACACCACCGACCCGCGACTTGAGCGAAGCGGAATCACGTGAACTGATCGAGCGCGATTGGCTGCATCAAGCGGACGGCAATCCGACGCCCGAGCGAATCCGAAACGAGATCGAATGGGCCCGGAAATTGGCAGCGCGCATCGAGCGCAGTTTTCCGAACCGCGTCGATTTTTCGAACGAATTGCGGGAGCTTCAGCGGCTCGAGGAACAGGCCAAGGCACTCGAACGGCCAGACGAACAGCTCTACTTTGCCGTTCGGTCTGTGAAGCGACAAATCATGTTGCAGAACCCGGTCATCGATTTCAACGCCGTGCTGTTCATCGACCAGCCCTACCCGCAGGGCAAGGAATGGCGGCACGAGACGCGACATCGGCTTGGCTACATGGCCGTGCCCGGCGGCCGGCTGCTGGTGCTCGAAGGCCTCTCGCCATCCGGGCATCTGCGTCAACTTGCCCCGCAGCCGCCCTTGCACGGGGCGTTCTGGCGGCCGGACCTTTCATGGGACGCCCGGCAGGTCGTCTTTTGCTTTAAGCCGCACAACGAGAAGTCATTTCATCTTTACGAAGTCAACATCGACGGCACGGGCCTCAGGCAGCTCACAGACGGTCCGTACGACGATTTGGATCCGATCTACTTGCCGGACGAGCAGCACATCCTCTTCTCGACGACGCGCGGCCACACCTACGTGCGGTGCATGCCGCCCACGAACGCCTACGTGCTCGCCCGTTGCGACCGCGACGGCCGGAACATTTACTTGATCTCCCGCAACAACGAGCCCGATTACCTGCCATCGGTGATGAACGATGGACGGATCATTTACACTCGCTGGGAATACACCGACAAGCCGCTTTGGCGGGCTCAGGGCCTGTGGACCATGAATCCCGACGGCACTGATGTCAACACGTTCTGGGGCAACCAAAGCGTCTGGCCGGACCTCTTGAAAGACGCACGCACGATCCCCGGCAGTCGGCGCGTCATGTTCACGGGCAGCGCTCATCACAACTGGTTCGCCGGTTCGGTCGGCATCATTGATCCGAACAAAGGATTCAACTTCCCGGCTGGGCTGACTAAGGTGACCGCCGACGTGGAATGGCCGGAATCGGGGAATGGGCCCGTCGATCCGATCGAGTCCCCTGACTATCACGCCAGCGGCCGTTACAGCGGCTATTACTCGCCTTACCCGCTAAGCGAGCAAGACTTTCTGGTCTCGGCCTGTCGCAAGGGTAAGTTCGTCCTTTACCTGATGGACGTGGATGGCAACCGCGAGCTGATCTACGAGGGCGTTCACAACATCTTTCACGCAATACCCGTGCGACCACGGCCGAAACCGCCGGTCATCGCCGATCGGGTCGCCTGGCCGGATCGGGACAGTCGCGAGCATCCGAAGCCGGGAATCCTCTTCAGTAGCAATGTCTACGAAGGCATGCCGCCTGAGATCAACGGCAAGGTGCGATACCTGCGCGTGCTGAACATCGACCACAAGACTTACACGTACTGGTACAAACGACCGTACGCCTCGACGGGGCCGGTGGTTTCGATCGTCCAGTCCGAGGGCATCAAGCGCGTGCTGGGCACGGTGCCGGTCGAACCCGACGGATCGTTCGCGTTCTATGCCCCGCCGGGCATTCCGCTGCACTTCCAGCTTCTGGACGAGAATTACCGAGCTCTGCAGACCATGCGCAGCTTCACCGGCGTGATGCCGGGCGAACGGCGCGGTTGCCAAGGGTGTCACGAGAGCCACAGCCGCGCGCCGGCCTACACGTCCGACGCGTTGGCCTTGCAACGAGCGCCAAGCTCCATCGAGCCGCCCCCTTGGTCGGACCGCACGGTCAGCTACGATCGGTATGTCCAACCGGTTTTGGATCGTTACTGCGGCAAGTGCCACCAAGGCAACGGCGAGGCCCGAAAAGTGCTCGACTTGACTCGCCGGCCGGGGTGGCATCTGTTCGACGAGCCTTACGTGACGCTCACCGGCCATCCCACCTGGGGACGGCCTTACGTCGCGCCGCGAGATCCGCCGCCCGGCTGGGGCTGCGCCGGCACGCTCATGGTGGAAGCTTACGACAAACGCGATCCGCGAGCCTACTATACCCCGCCGCCCATGACCTCGCTGTCTTACCGCAGCCGCCTCATCGAGATCGCCTCCAGCGGCAAGCACTACGACGTACAGGTCGACCCGATCAGCCTGCGGCGGCTGATCTTGTGGGTTGACACCATGTGTCCGTACCGAGGCGAAGAAGAAGTCCGCTCGATGCCCGACCCAGTCTTCCAAGGCGTCGATTGGCTCGCCGTCCGCCCCCGCATCCGCACCGCCCCCCGCATCAATCGCCCGGGCCCGGTGGATTGAGACGACGCCCTTGCCAGCGGAAGATGGGAGGCAGAAAGGCAAGCAGTCGGGCGGCACTGCCCGGCGCCTTTCGCGGTGCTACTCGTTGAGGCTTTCGACAACCGTCCCATCGGAAACAGCGCGTTCCGCTGCCAGGGCGACGCGCATCGTCTCGCGGGCTTCCGGACCGCTGCAGATCACCGGCGCTCCCTCGCGCAGACTGCGGAGAAACGATTCATGCTCTGTCTTGAACCCCATGTGAAACGACCCGTCGGCCCCTGGTTCGAAAGACCATTCCTGCGGCTCGGGCTCTTTCCGACTGTAGAAGACCAACCGTTGATCTTTGGCGTAGGCAATCAGCCGGCCTTTATCTCCGATAACATCAATCGTCAATTGGCTGCCATGCTCAGCAAAGAGGCACATGAGCAGGGTGGCCCGGACGCGATTCACGTATTCCACGGTGACGATACAGTGGTCAATCAGCGGCGAGTCTTTGTTGACATTGTTTCCACCCGTGGCGATCACGCGCGCAGGCGGAGCCTCCGCCAACCAGTTGAACAGGTCGAAGAAATGGGAGTTCTTTTCCAGCATCACGCCGCCGGTCTTCCCGGTTTGGCGCCATCCTGGCAGTAAAGGAAAACGGAACTCTTGCAGTACGATCATTTGGACCTGGCCAATCAGTCCTTCGTCGATCTTCTGGCGCATCGTGCGCATCAGGTTGGCGTGGCGCAGTTCGTGGCCCACTTGCAGCAGCCGGTCGCTCTGACGCCAAGCCTCCAGAATGGCGTCGCACTCTTCCAAGTCGATCCCAATCGGCTTCTCTAGAAAGACGTGCTTGCCGGCCCGGAAAGCCTGGATGGCTTGTTCCTTGTGCAACCAGTTGGGCGTGGCAATCAGCACGACGTCCACCGTAGGGTCTTGCAACAGGGAATCGTAATCCGGATAGCATTGCGCGTCGGGAACAAGTTGCAAGGCCCGCTCCCGCGCGGATTCGTCCGGATCGCACATCGCAACGATTTCGATGTCTGGAATGCGAAGCAGCTCCGGAATGTGGCCTTTGATCGCCACTTGTCCCAAACCGACGATGCCGTAGCGGACAGGATCCATTCCTTCCCTCCAGCTCTTTTTCCAACTTGTGTTCGGTGTTTTCCAATCCTGAACGACGTCGTACCTCGTGTGCGGTGGATGGCCGAACCACGTCCCGTATGGGGAAGACGGCTCCGTGATCGGCAGACTTGGCGACGTTGCCGGGACGAGCTTTTCGGGCCGCGGCGGAGTGCGAAGGCCAGATTACGTAGCTTCCGCCTCGTGAGGCAATTCGACGGCGTCGGCCAGAAGGTCGACCAGGTCGTCCCGCTCGAGCGTTTCCTTTTCCAACAGCGCTTGAGCCAGCCGATCAAGGTGATCGCGGTGTTGCATCAGGATGCGATAAGCCCGGTCGGACGCATTCGTCAGAATCCGCTGCACTTCCTGATCGATCAGGTAGGCCGTTTGGTCGCTGAACTGCCTCTGCTCATGGATTTCCTTGCCCAAGAAAGGGTGCTCTTCGCTATCACGAAACGCGACCGGCCCGATGGCATCGCTCATCCCCCAGTGTCCGACCATCCGGCGAGCCAGTTAGGGTGACGCCCTCCATATTTGCGGCCACGGCGCGTATGACGTCGTGGAGTGACGTTCCCGCGCTAAAACTTTGCGAAACCCGGG
>JAADHY010000384.1 GCA_013151585.1 Planctomycetota bacterium | reverse complement strand
CGGGCCGTCCATTCCGCTCCGCACCAGCACTACCCGTGGTATATCCAGGGTGTGTGCGAAATGCGGCTCGGTTTCACTCGACAGGCCAAAGAGAGTTTTGCCCATTGCCTGGAACTGTGTCCTCAACACGCAGAAACACTGCGGTGTCTGGCGGAACTGGATCGATCCGGCTGGTGGCTGAGGCGGCTTTGGAACCGGCTAACGGGGCGATGACAGCCGGCGGGCTGACAAGAACTGAGGTGACCGTGGCTTGGACTCTGGACAAGATTCTGCGAGCCGCTCGGAAGCACGGGGCCAGTGACGTGCATCTGGTCCGAGGAGTGGCACCGTTGCTGCGATTGAACGGCGAGATTCAACCGGTCAAGGGCGAACCGCTCGACGAGCCGACCTTGCGGAACCTTGTCGAGGAGCTGCTTCCTCGCAGCAAGCGCGAACAGTTCGAAAAGGAGTGGCAGATTTGTTTTTCCTGCTTCTGGAAAGACCTCGGGCGTTTCCGCGCCAGCGTCTACTATCACGGCGGGTGCCCCGAAATGGCGATTCGGATTTGCGAATCGAGCGTGCGGTCGGCTGAAGAGCTCCGCCTTCCGCCGATCATCGCTGAACTGACACGGCTCCGTTCCGGGCTCATTTTGGTCACCGGCCCCACCGGGATGGGGAAAACGACCACTCTGAATTACATGATTGATGTCATCAACCGGGAGCGACGTGCGAAGATCGTGCCAATCGAAGACCCCGTCGAATATGTCCACGAGAATATCCGGAGCGTGATCGTCCAACAGGAGGTCCAGACCGACGTCCATTCCTTCCAGGACGCGCTTCGTCACGTTCTGCGCCAGGACCCGGACGTGATCGTGATCGGCGAGATGCGCGACTTGGAAACAATCGAAACGGCTTTGATCGCCGCCGAAACCGGCCATCTGGTCATGGCCACGCTCCACACGCCCGACTCGGTCCAGACGCTCCACCGTATCTACAGCGTTTTTCCTGCCAACCAGCAGAACGCAATCATCATGCAACTGTCAGGCTGTCTGCAGGCGGTTATCGCGCAGAAACTGCTACCGCGTGCCGATGGGAAAGGCCGTGTGCTGGCTTGTGAGGTCTGCATCGCTACCTCTGCCATCCGAAACCTCATCCGCGAACGCAAAGAGCACCAGATCTACAGCGAGATGCAGATGGGGCGAAAATTCCAAATGCAGACGATGGACAACGCACTGCTGGAACTCTATCAGACGGGTGAGATCACTTACGATGTGGCGCTGTCGAACGCCCACGATCCGGATTTCATCCGCCGTCGCACCGGCCCGAGCAAAAAATCCGGGCCGGTGTGATGGAGCCCTCCACGCCTAATGCTGCGTCACAGCGAAAATTGGGGTTGAAGTTGGCTGTGGGGCAGCCGTCTCGGCCGCTGCTCGCGGGCGAGACACCCACGCCACAAGAAAGCATGATCCCATTTTTCCCTTTGACAGAGCACCAGCGTCCCTATCACCGGTGTTTCGCTTGCCTGGAGAGTTCGTCAATCAGGAATCACCGGCCAGCGATCGCAGAACAGCCCGACCTTCGCGCAAAGTCAGACAAACGGTGGTCGCGGTGCCCCCGCGGGCAATGAAGGTCGAAGAGTCAAAAAGCCGCAAACCGCCCTCGGCCGGTCCTTTGGCAAGTTGCGCCGTGGTTTGGTACGCTTTGGCAGTCGTTCACGGAATCCCGGTCCGACCTGCTAACCGGCGGAGACAAACGATGAACAGCAGAGGAACTCCACAAGAATCGGTGGGAGAGCGGCGATCGACTGGCCAAGGGATCAGGAACTCCTTCGGGCCAGTGGTGGCTTTGCTTAGTCTGTTCACAATATCGTTCTCAACATCGACAGTGCGACCGGCAGACCGACCGCCGGCCGATCAATCGCTGAAGCGTATCAACATCGCTCTTGGCAAATCGTACCGCCTTTTTCCCAAGCCGAACTATCGGCACTGCACCGATGCGGGGGACGAGAAGCAACTGACCGACGGAAAGACCACGAGGGGTTACTTTTGGACGCAGAAGGGTACGGTCGGCTGGCAGCGGCCACGGTACGTGACGATCACGGTGGACCTGGGCCGCGTCGAGCCGATTCAGGGCGTCTCGATGACCACGGCGGCGGGGACGGCCGGCGTCACTTGGCCGCTGGCTGTCCACATCCTCGTCAGCGACGACTCAAAAACATGGCACAACGCTGGTGACCTAGTCGCGCTGGATCAGGCGGAACACGGCCCTTGGCCGAAACGGTATGCCATTCGCAAGTTGGTCACGCAGAAGTTGCGCACTCGCGGGCGGTTCGTGCAGTTCTTGATCGTCCCGTTGCCGGGAGGCCCATTCGTCTTCACAGATGAAGTCGAGGTGTTTCGCGGACCGGCCGAGTGGCTGAAAGCGAATCTGGACCGCGGTCAAGCCACAGATGCCGTGACGCTTTATCAAGAGTTGCGAGTCCAACGGGCCCTTCAGCATCGTTGGAACTCCGACCGAGCCGCACTGTCGGAGGCCATCGACAGCGCGGCCTTGAAAGACAGCGTCCGACAGCAACTGCAAAGGCAACTGGCGGCGGTCGTGGCGGGCGGCCCGGACCACGTCGCGGCCGGACCGTCGTTTCGAGCGGTCTTGCCGATCGGACCGCGGCACGAGGCGCTGTTTCGCGTGCAAGCCGCGTTGTGGCGTGAGCTGACGGTGCCCAAGTTGGCGGTCCGCGTGGCCTGCCCGTGGGACCCGTTGCCGTTGTTTGGTCCGCCGCCGGCATCCAGCGCTGAAGCGATTGAAGTCCACACGATGCGAGGAGAGTATCGAGCCGCGGCCATCAACTTGGCCAACAGCACCGACAGGACGCTGACCGTTCGCGTGTGGCTGGAAGACTTGCCAGGCGGATCGGCGCCGCCGTACGTGACGTTACATGAAGTTCCGTGGACGGACACGTCGCAAAGCAAACCGGTTGCCGCCGCGCTGCCCGTAGCCGAACGAGTGGACGCAGCGTGGCGGCTGCGTGTGCGACCAGGACTGCTGCAGCAACTTTGGCTCACGTTTCACGTGACGGACCTCAAGCCCGGCCGCTACAGCGGGCGACTCGTGCTGGAAGCCCCTTCGGTCGGTCGGCAGACGGTCCCCGTGCGGCTCCGTGTGTGGCCGCTGGATTTCCCAAAACAGACGACACTCTGGGTCGGAGGCTGGAGCTACACCGACGGAGCCGGCTCGTACGGCATCACTCCGCAGAACCGTGACGAGTTCTTGAAGCACTTGCAGGAGCATTTTGTCAATGCACCGTGGGCTACAGCAGCCGTGCTGCGTTCTTTCCGGTTTGACAAGAACGATCCTTCGAACATTCACCTCGACACACGACGTTTGGACGAATGGATCGCCGCTTGGCCGAACGCCAAAGTCTATTTGGTGTTCCTTTCGGTCGCTCATTACGGCGGAGCGGTTAAGACGGCGCTGGGCGGAGCCGAAATCGGTTCGAAAGAGTTCAACCAGCGTGTGGCGACGTGGATTTCCGCTTGGGTCCGGCATCTGCGTTCAAAAGGGATCGCCCCGAACCGGCTTGGGTTGCTCATTCACGATGAACCGCACGAGGGCTCGGACATCACCGCGCTGCTGGCCTGGGCCAAAGCGATTCAAGCCGCCGAGCCAGAAGTGATCATCTGGGAAGACCCGACTTACCGCAACCCGGCTGCGGCCCCACCGGAACTCTTCGAGGTTTGCGACGTCCTGTGTCCGAACCGTCCGATGTGGCTGGATCGCGGCGAACCGTTCGCTCGGTTCTACTTGAAACAGCGCCGCCGAGGCCGCATGCTGCAATTCTATTCGTGCTCCGGCCCGGCCAAGTTGCTCGATCCTTACAGCTACTACCGGCTGCAAGCATGGCACTGCTGGCAAGTCGGTGGGACCGGCTCGTTCTTTTGGGCCTTCGGTGACAACGGGTATGCGTCGTCGTGGAACGAGTATTACGCCAAGCATGGCCCGTACACGCCGCTGTTTCTGGACAAGACGTCTGTCGTCGCAGGCAAACACATGGAGGCGATTCGGGAAAGCGTCGAGGACTACGAGTACCTGGTGATGTTGCGCCGGGCCGTGGACCAAGCGAAGAAGTCCGGACGGCACGACGAGACGGTGACGCGGGCCGAGCAGTTGCTGGAAGCCGCAGTGAGCAAGGTACTGGCCGGCGACGACGTCAAACAGATCCGCTGGCATCAGCCCAAAGACCGCAGCACAGCCGACCGCGTCCGCGTCGAATTGCTGAAAGCATTGACGGCGTTGGGAGAACGCAATTAGCGTTTGGCTTGGCCTGTCGCTACCGAGGGACAGCCGAAAAGGCTCTGCGGAGATTGAACATGGTTTTTGAAAAAGGACTCCAGCCAGCTCGAGCCGCCTTTGCAATCTTGCTGATCGTTACTGTCACGACCCGCAGCTCGGCGCAAAAACCGCCGGGGCCGGAGCGGTGGGAAAAGGCGATTCGCGCGTTCGAAGAACAAGATCGCCAGCAAGCTCCGCCCAAAAAGGCGATCCTGTTTGTCGGGAGTTCCAGTATCCGACTGTGGGATCTGAAGCAGTCATTTCCTGATTTGGTCACTATCAACCGCGGCTTCGGCGGATCTGTCATCGCCGATTCCGTGTACTTCGCCGAACGCATCATTTTGCCCTATGAGCCGCGAATCGTGGTGCTTTACGCGGGTGACAACGACATCGCGCGCGGCGACAGCCCGCAACAGGTCGTGCAAGATTTCCTACGATTCGTCGGGACGGTCCACGAGCGACTTCCGCAAACGAAGATTGTCTTCATTGCCATCAAGCCCAGTCTCAGTCGCTGGCACTTGGCTGACAAAATGAAAAAGGCCAACGACGCAATCCGGCGATTGACGCGGAAAGACGACCGGCTGGAGTTTGTCGACATTTGGACGCCGATGCTGGGCCCGGACGGCCGGCCTCGCGAAGAACTGTTCCGTTCGGATGGTCTCCATTTGAACGCAAGAGGCTACTGCCTTTGGACCCGCGTCTTGCGGCCGTATCTTCTCGGCGGGAAATCCACAAATCATTCGATGTAGCTTAGCGCGGCCGCTCAGTTCACGAAGGCGTCAATGGCCACCAAGAGCACCATGACCGCCCCAATAACGAGCTTTCCCGCGGTGCCCCATAGCCGGCCGGCGAAAGCGGCCTTGCCGACGGCCACCGCTTCTGCTCCGTGTTTTCCCTTCCAGAGTTCGCCGGCCAGCGCACCGCAAAACGCGCCCACCGCGCCGCCGCCGACCGCTCCCAAAGGCAGACCGATGACGGGCACGGGCGCCAAAACGCTCGCCCCGGCGATGCTCCCGACGACGGCACCAGCCAGCGATAGGATCACCGATCTCCGACTGGCCCCTAGCTTGACGGCTCCGGCCGCTCCGGCCATCGACTCCAGAACTTCACCAGCGACGGCCAGCGCGGCCACCACGATCACCGTGATCCATGCGACGCCCGGCCCTTCG
>JAADHY010000425.1 GCA_013151585.1 Planctomycetota bacterium | reverse complement strand
AGCAGCAGAGCCGCGACGGCCACCCCGTAACTGCTGGCGTTGATGCCGCGGGCCAGCGCTTTCAGAAGGTTGCGCTGGGTCGCTCCCTCTTCCGTGCGAACCAGATAGATGCCCGCAATCGACAGCGCAATCCCCACTCCAGCCAAGACCAGCGGCAACAACAACATCATGACCTGCATCTTCGGGTGGCCGTTGTACGCCGCCACGCCCAACGCCGCGCTGGCCAGAATCGAACCGCAATACGACTCGTACAGGTCGGCCCCCATGCCGGCTACGTCGCCGACGTTGTCGCCCACGTTATCGGCAATCGTCGCCGGGTTGCGCGGATCGTCTTCCGGAATGCCCGCTTCTACCTTTCCGACCAGGTCCGCTCCCACGTCCGCCGCCTTGGTGAAAATCCCACCGCCGACACGAGCGAACAGCGCCTGGCTGCTGGCTCCCATGCCGAAACACAGCATAGTCACGGTGATCGATTCCAATGTCATCGCCTGGTAGCCCAGGGCGGGAACGAGCCAGTAGAGGATGGCGAACCAAAGGCAAATGTCGAGCAGTCCCAGCCCGACGACAACGAGCCCCATTACCGCTCCGCTCCGGAAGGCGATCTGTAACGCTCCGTTCAGCGATGTTTTCGCCGCCTGAGTCGTCCGCGAGCTGGCCAGTGTCGCCGTCTTCATGCCGAACCAACCCGCCAGTCCGGAAAAGAACCCGCCCGTCAGGAACGCAAACGGAACCCATCGCGACTGAGCCCCCAGACCGAAAGCCATGACCCCGAGCGCCAAAGAGATCAGAACGAAAAACCCGGCCACTACCGTGTACTGCCGCTTCAGGTAGGCCCGAGCCCCCGTGCGCACACTTTCGGCGATCTTGATCATCAAGTCATCGCCCTCGTCTTGTTCAATCATCCATTTGAAGAACTTGTGGGCGAAATACAGGGCGCTCAGCGAACCCAGAAGCGCCAGAGCCCAGCAGAGAACGACCGGCGTCTGGCTGATCTCCGACGCCGCACTGGCTTCCTCAGCCGCCTGGACGACCCCGTGAGCCCCCAACACGATCGGCGCGGCCAACAGGGCCAGTCGCCAACATTTTCCACTCCCCTTTGTGAGCAAACTGGAAATCTTTTTCATCGTCCGTCTTGTCTCCCGATACCAAGTACTTTGGACAACGACCGCGCGCAGAGCCGTCACCTGACAACAGCTCTCCCGACCACCGAACCGACCACCGGCTTCAACGACTGGACGCCTTCTCCGCCAACTGCCCAATCGTCCGCGCCGGTCATCGGCCCGTCCCGATGCGTGACGGCGTCGGCGCCTCGCCCAGTGGCGCGGTTTTCTCGGGGGGCAGCCATTAACCCGGGGATCCCTGAATTATGATGGAGCCGACCCCGCTGCAAACGAGGGCTTGCCGGCCAGCGGTTTCCCATCACAACCAGGCAGGATATCTACACCGCAAATTGCTCCTACGGGAATATCCGGGTTAGCGACTGCTCGTTTCAGAAAGCCCTCTTCGCACAGCGACGATTCTCGGACCCGGCGGCCGGCAGATTGCCATAGCCCGGCCAAACCGCGAGGAGAAACGGGGCAGAAGACAGCTCCCTTCGTTCTCGCACGCGCGCCGGCCCCATCTGCGCGGGCGACCTCTCGCGGATCGGTCGTGATCGGAGTTGGTTGATTTTGCCCTCGGTCGCCCTTGCGGTCGCAGCCGCGGATCGAGGGTTCGAGGCTTCTGCCACTTTTGTCGAATCGTAACGGAGCGGCGAGTTTAGCGGGCCACGGGATTTGTTGTCAACAACCCACGACCACCTTTGAAGAGCCGGCTGAGAAACCAGACGCAAGAGCCACGCCGAAAGGCAATAACCCGAGCGAAACCGCACATCGTCCCGCAGCACGCCACAAAAAAACTGACTGGTTCGCCTTGGCGAGGCCCGACGTCCCGCAGCCGTTCGAAAATCGATCGAAGGTCGGCGTCGTTAGCCGCGGGTGAGGCCGCCCGACCCGACGCTAGCACGTGCGCTCACCACCTCACAATTATGCTGTGGCAAAGCACTAATGCTTTGTCAAAACGAAAAAGTGGGATCGCGCGGGGTTGTGGTGCAGGCGTCTCGCCTGCGCCTGCAACCGGCGACCGGGACGGCCGCACCACAATGCAACGCAATCTTAACTTTCTGCCGTGACAGAGCACTAGACCCCGCCGTACTTCCGCTTAAAGTCGTATTCCAAGTCAGGAAGCCGATTCTGTTCCCGCTCCCACAGGTCCTTCAGCGGATATTTTTCAGGAACGGGCGTGCCCTCCAATTGCAGAATCTTTTGCCAGATCAGAAGGCCCCACAAAGCCTCCTCGATCAGCGTGTCGTCATATTCCATGTCCTCGAAGCTGGTCAGCGTCTCCGACAGCTTCTTCAAGCCCTCCTCGAGCAGCTTCTGAGCCTGGTCGAGCTCGCCGCGTTTGAAGGCCTGTTCGCCATCGTAAAGCATTCGATGCGCAGCGACCGTTTCAGGCTCTGATTCCCACAAAGCCCGTGTCCGCCAATAACGATAGTTGGTCACGTTCTGCGTGCGATCCAGCCAGTGCCGGATGACGGACTCGTCCACCCCGTTTTCCTGTGCGAGTTCGTGGATATCCTTTTCGTCCGCCTCGAGGTAAAGCACGCAGTCGGGCGTGTGAAACCGCATCTTGCCGTATTCTTGAGTCCACTCGCGGAAAGATTCTTCCCACGCGATTCGTGCCTTCTCGTCGAACGTCCCCTCACGGTTCAACGCATGAGCGTAGCCGAACTGAGCCCGATAAGGTGAAGCACGGAACAGAGCACGCATCATCAAGTGCTGCTCATACCGTTCCTCCGCATCATTTGCCTGGAAAAACCACCGCTTGGCCACCAAATAGTTATCGTCACCGGCGGGATTGATCTCCGGGTCCGCTCGGCCGCCGAAGCGTTCTTCGTCCGGATCTTTTCGGAAGAATTTGCGGTAGAAGCGCCACTCGTCCGCACGGCCAATCTTGTTGCCGCACATGTTGCCGACATCCCAAAACAGCTCAGGATATCGCTCGTTGCGCTGACAGCCTCGCATTCCGAACTTAATGCCCTCCTTGACCCAGTAAAAGCGATCTTCGACGGCATCCCATTCCGCCGAAACGTTGTAGGCTAGGTTCCAACTGTGGTAACGCCAGACCTTCTTGAAGTGAGGCTGCAAAAGGATGATCGACTCCGTCGTAGCCCGCATCTGAGCCCAGTTTTTGGTGTCCTTTTGGTGGTCCAACTGAATCCAAAGCAGGTCGACGGCGATGCCTCTCAGTCCGAGCAGAACCAAGTTGAGCGCGGCGCTGGTCGGATCGACCTTCCCCAGCGTACTTTCCCCCAAATCATATTTTTGACGCAGCGCGGCCAAAGAACCTCCTGACCCCGGTTCGCCCGTGGACGGCATCCCCAGGATCAGAATCGGGATGGACAGGGCCACAATGCCCGCCAAATACACAAGTTTCCGTTGTTGAGACGTAAGTCGATTCATTTCGCTTCAAGCTCGCGCAGTGTCAAGCTGTAGTAGCCGATAAGCACACAGGGGATCACGTACGCCACCGTCACGGTCAAGCTGGGCAACAAAGCCGCGGACCATGGAACGTCGAAGCCGTTTGCCACATACGGCGACATCCGAAAGTGCCGGAAGTTCGGGACGATGTTCTGAATCACCCAAAGAATCTTCAGAATCACACTGTCGATCGTTTGCATCACAGTGGCAAATGTGGATTCCGGCAGAGGGGAAACAACGTTCATATGGGTGAGAATGCGATAGATCGACTCGACCGGCCCCCCACCATGGGCTTGTCCGCTTACGAGCTTATCCATGAACTCGCGGAAGCCCTGCCCGACCACGAGCAACGCGAAGGTCAATAGGGTCGCAACGGGCCCTTTGACGAAACAACTGGCCGTAACGCCGAGCATGATGATCAGGACGACCATTAACCAGATGCCGAGCACTGCCTTAAAATATCCGGAAATAAACGGGCGATCTGGCAAGCGGATAAAAAGGTCCGATTTGGCCATCCCGATGTACTGGCCCGCATCGAGGCACTGGACGACGATTCTCAGTTTTCCGTTGTCAGTTAAATCCTCAAAAAGGTCGTAGTTTTTTCCTTCGTGAGTGATCTTCCGCGGGACACTAATGACGTTATAGGTAAACTCCGCGACCTCAAAGGTCTTGATCGGCACGCGCAGGCCATCCTTTTCCACAAGCATACGACATAACAGCCCTTTGCCGATTTCGCCTTTGTGAGTACGGAAGGCCTCGAACCGGGATTCGAGAATCAGCTCGTCTCTCGGCTCACCGACGTCGAATTCCCAGATCGCGCTGGCCTTGGTCGCCCCCTCGATGTAGCTTCGAAATTCCCAGATATCACCGACGTTAACCCCTTTGACCGGCCGCCCTTCCTCATCTTCTGTGTTCCCCTGCCGGTCGGTAAAGCTCAGCTCGCCGTAAACCGGCACGCGGCAAATCAACGCCTCTTCCGGGACATGTCGCCGCGTCCAGACATAACCGACGCCGGCCATGATCGCCAGCACGAGCGTGTTGATCCCGATGAAGCCCAGAATGCGACCGATCACCACCTCGCTCCGGCGCACGGGCTTGGTGACGACTGTGTGCAGCGACCGCAGTCGAATGTCTTCTGGAATCCCCCAACAGGACAACAGCAAAGCAACCGGAAGCACCAGCCAGGCGATCGCCGTCAAGACGAACGTGATATACACTTTCGCCTGGAGATCGGGACGGGCATTGGTGTCGCTCAGGAACCAGCCCGCAAACATGAACAGCACTGCGAAGACCACAAAAACCATCAAGGCCTTGCGGCGGATCGCCTCTTTGAACGTCAGAATCGTAATGGCCCCGATCCGCCGCCAACTCATGCTGGTCAGATCGCCGAGGCCGGTTCGGATGCGCAGCACCAAGGCCACCGGCCCGTCGGTGGCTCCATAGCGGATGCAGGCGATGATCAGGGAAACGACCAGCGCGAGAACCGCAAAGGTTCCGAAAACCACCGCCCAATAGCCGATCGCCGATAGCAGATCGTACGGTTCTGGATTGAATCCCATCGTCGGTCGCCGTCAAAAGTCTCGAGAAAGGTTGCCGGAAAACGTTTGGTCAGCCCACGGGGCGGTTGAAGGGCGAATCGATCAAGGGTCGACCGCCGGTTCGGTCTGCTTCGGTTCGCTCGCCGACGATCCGTCCCCTTCCGCTTCTTCGCGAGGAACGTAGCGCCGACCGGGCCGCTCCCGGCTCTCATGGACCGTTTTCAAGAACAGGTCTTCCAAGCTATTGGTCGGATGGTCGACACTGATTAACTTGGCGCCATGCCGGCCGAGCACCTCTTCGACGTCTTTGATCGCCTCGTCGTTGAGCCTCGTCGTCAGCAACTGAGTCTGCCCCTGCTCTTTCAGCAAGTCGTCCACCCGGCCTAGCTCTTTCAGCTCGCCCTCGTAGAGAATCGCAATCCGATCGCAGACGT
>JAADHY010000220.1 GCA_013151585.1 Planctomycetota bacterium | reverse complement strand
CGACCATCGCCAAAGGACTTACGTCCAAAAACCGCCCGAAAGAATTTCAAAATCGCCCAAATTCGCCCTCAACTGGGGAACTTGGGCTAGCGTGCGGTCCCTGCGGCCTACACGCTTCGGCCGGCAACGCGACCGGACGCTAGCGCGTTCCGCTCACGCTTCACGCTGCGCACCGGAGGCTCGCGCCTTCCGCTTACTGTTTCTACTGTTTGACACCGATCGGAGAGTCCTCACCCGGCTCGCTCCGCGAGCCACCCTCTCCCGCGTGCGGGAAAGGGGACCTGTCTACTGCAGCCGGATGTCGAAATCACGAAGTGCGTTGTGCGCCCACGATTGCCGATTGCTGGGATTGCCGCAATGGCAGGTGGGGGAACGCCAATCGAGAGCCGGTCGGAAGGGGGGCTGCACGCCGCGACCCTTCAGTCGGACTCGGAAGGAGCGTGGACCGACACTCGCATGCCCGGCTGAAGTTCCCCTTCGCGCAGCACCGAGGCCATGTAGCCGCATCGGCCCACGAGCACGTCCTTGAGCCGTTCGTCGATGACATCTAGCACGAAACACGGCTTGCGGGGTTCTTCGAGCTTGATCTGCACGTCGCCGATTTCGAGAACTGTGCCCGGCGGCAGCGACTGCACGTGCACGTTCCGAAGGGTGAGATTCTCTCCGATCGAGCCGGGAGCGACATCGTACCCTTCCTCCCGCAACTGAAAGAGAATCTCTTCGTCGAACAAGCTTACCGCCCGAGTGGGCTTTCGGTGTTTGGCGTGCTCCTGCGCATCCCCTTCCAGGCCAGAATGAGTGACACGGACCCGTTCCTGCGGCTGTTTGGGGACCCCTCCGTCCGAAATGCACACAGCGACAACGACGGGCTCTGAGGTTTCGGCACTTTGGTCGGGAGATGGGTGTGACATTTCTTTCGGCATTCCTTTTGGGTTTGCTCTTAAAGCAAACAGAGGACCTGATGAGTTCCAGACGCAAAGCGAACGAGCGTCGGGCCGCGCGGACGAGCCAGAGCTGAAGCCGTTTCAGCCGGAAACATCGGAACGCTCATCGCTGGAACCGCGGCAATGGGGTGACAAGATACCAATTGCCGGAGCCGGAGACCAGCGAATGCGGTGCTTGGCGCGCAGACGGCGCGCGGATTCGCACGGACTAACAGCGGTTTCCGCGCGCACCCTGGGCCCAAACGGGCGCCGGGCGGCCAATTCTCGAGGATCGCACGACTGGCACAGAGCTTGCAGGAAGGCTTTCTGTTCGGCCGTCGCAGCGGTCCCTTGTCAGCGGCCCGAAAGGCATTGAGCGACGGATGTTCGTTCTGGTACTCTTGGGAGATCCTGGCCCCGACGGACGAAGCGGCCTGCGAGCCCGCAACGATGTTGGCCATGGTCGACGACGATGGCCAGCGGTGCCAGGCGGCTTGGCCAGTCGTATCCGGGGCGGACCGCGGGGTTTCTGATTCGACGGGAAAACAATACTGAAGCAGCCTGTCTCCGGGGCAAGGGGGCGAGGCATTGGTTGAGGACAAAGCCATGTACGATCCCGCGAACGTGGACCTGCTGATCGTGGATGACGACGACGACTTCCGAGCGACGATCGTGCGGCGGTTCGAGCGGCGAGGATTCAACATCTGCGAAGCCGCGACGGGTGAGGAAGCACTCGGGCTGATCGAACAACGGCAGTTCGACGTCGGCATCTTTGACATGGTCATGCCCGGTTTGTCCGGCTTAGAGTTGTTGGAGAAGCTGAAGGCCGAAGGGTCCGAGATGGAAATCATCATGCTGACCGGGCAGGGGACCATCGAATCCGCTGTCCAGGCGATGAAGCTCGGGGCCTACGATTACCTCACAAAACCCTTCCCGTTGGCCGAGTTAGAACTGCTCATCCAGAAAGCCTACGAACGCCGGCAATTGGGCAAGGAAAACCGACAATTGCGGGCGTTGCTGGAACGGTCTCAGCCCAAGTGGAACTTGATTGGCGAGTCGCCAGCCATGCGCGAGGTTTACCGGCTGATCGAACGGGCCGGACCGAGCGACAAGGCGATTCTGATTTGCGGCGAGAGCGGAACGGGCAAAGAGCTGGTCGCTCGGGCGCTGCACAAAAACAGCCCGCGAGCTCACAAGCCATTGGTGGCGATCAACTGCACGGCTTTGTCCGAATCGTTGTTGGAAAGTGAGCTGTTCGGGCATGAAAAGGGGGCCTTCACGGGTGCGTCGGCCGCCAAGCCCGGGCTGTTCGAGATCGCCGATGGCGGCACGCTGTTCATCGATGAAATCGGTGACATGCCGGGCGTGATGCAAGCGAAGCTGTTGCGCGTTCTGGAGGACGGGTCTTTTCGACGGGTCGGCTCCCATCAGGAACGGCGGGTCAATGTACGCGTGATTTCTGCGACGCATCGGGACCTGGCGGAAGAGGTGCGGCAAGGTCGATTCCGCGATGACCTCTACTACCGGATCAACGTCATGTCGATCGACTTGCCGCCGCTGCGGGAACGGACGGGGGATCTGCCCTTACTGATTTCTCATTTTCTGGGCCCGGACTGGAAGATCGAAAAAGACGCGCTGGAGGCCATGGAGCGGTACCACTGGCCCGGGAACATCCGCCAGCTCATCAACGTGATCGAACGCGCCAAGATCCTGGCCGACGGACACGTCATCACGAGAGACGATCTTCCGCCAGAGATCACCAAACCCAGCGCCAACCTGCCGGCTGTCGATATGAACGGCACGTTGGCGGCTTTGGAGCGGGCCCGCATCGTCGAAGCGCTGGAACAAGCCCGGGGAAACAAGACGCGGGCCGCCCAGGCCCTCGGCATCACCCGCCGGTCTCTGTACCGCCTGCTGGACAAGTACAATATTCGCACGGAACCGGCCGAATCGCGCTATCCGCCCGCATGAGACGGGCGCGCCTTCCGAGCTTCTTCCTGAAAGCAACCCGGCCGTGTGCGGCGTTCCAATCGGGAGACACAACGACCGCTGCCCCCGCTGCGACCGCTGATCATCGTGGTGTGACCCCGCCCGTGTCTGCAAGCTCGCCGGCGTTCCAGAGTGCCCGATGGGCCCAATGATCGGCCGGCCCGCCAAACGATGTCTTTCTGCCCCGGCCGGAGGAGAGGATTCCCAAAGGGCGTCTCCCTGCGCCGCTGCGGCGGCAGGCAGGGATGAAGGAGCAGAACGACTCGAGTTGGCGCGGAGGCTTCCGGGGTTTCGCTTCGCTCAGCCCCGGCCACTCAGCCGTCATGCGCCTATGCCACAACGAAGAGCCCATCCGAAAACCTCCGCTGAGCAAGTCTGTCTCAGGAATAAGGGCGGTTTTCGGATAGGCTCAAAGCCTGATCCCCACTTTCCCGTTGACAGAGGACTAGTGCTATGTCCCGTCAGAAAGTTGTTAGGACTGCGTTGCATTGTGGTGCGGCCGTCCCGACCGCCGGCTACAGGCGAGACGCCTGCACCACAACCCCGCGTGATCCCACTTTTTCCTTTTGACAAAGCACTAGTTTTGGCTGTGACAAACTTCAGCCCAGCCAGCGATGCAGAGTGGCTTCGGCTTCTTGCGCATCGCGTTCAATCTCGGTGGCGAGTCGACGGGCATCGCGTAGCCGAACATCGAACTCTCGCTGCAACTTCTCCAAGTTCTCTGGGTCGAGCGGCCGAGTGAGGTGGTCGTAGACGTTCCGGGCCTGTACCAGGACTTCCAGACACAACGTCATCCGGCGGCGTACGTCGCTGGTGACAAGCTGGCTGATGGTGTGCACCGCCTCGCGACCGGATCGGGATTCATCTTGACTGGCTTCTGTGGTGATCTCTCTGAGGTTACTCCAGGCCGCGAGAACTTGACGACGCACCGCCCGCATGCTGTCGGCCATCTGCCGAAGTTGCTTTTCGCCAACTTGCGTTCGACCAGCCATCGGACTGTGCTCACGTTTTGCGAGGCAAATCGATCGAGGCGCGAATCTCCGGCGCGTCCAGCGAACGTCGCAGTTGGAAGCCCACCTTCTCTGCTACTCGTCGCATGCCGATGTTCTCGGGCAAAATGTCGGCGCTGATATGGGTCAGCCCCTCTCGTTCCCCGTACTGCACCAGCAGATCCAGCATTCGGGTTCCCAGGCCCTGACGTTGAAACTTATCCGTGATCAGCAGAGCGAACTCAGCATGAGTCGTCCCGGGGACCTTATTCAGACGTCCCACTCCAAGAATTTCTCGCTCGCCCGTCTGCGGGTCTTTGCGTTCGGCCACCAAAACGAGCTGGCGGTCGTAGTCGACAAAGCAGACACGCGCCAACCGTTCGTGAGCAATCCGCTCCGACAACTTGAATGGATGAAAATATCGGAGCTGCACGGTCCGTTCTGACAGGGTCTGGTGGAACTTGGCCATCAGCGGCTCATCGTGTGGCATGATGGGCCGGATCGTCACGGTCGTCCCGTCTTTCAACTTCCACTCGCTAACGTACTCCCGCGGGTAAGGACGGATCGCCGGCCGCGGCAGTTCCTGCTCTTTCACATCAGGGCCGTAAACCACGACGCGCGCGTCCAGCGCAACAAGTTGCTCCGACGACGCCAGCAACGGATTAATGTCGCACTCCTTGATCCACCGTTGTTCGACGACCAGATGGCTGAAGTTAACCAACAACTGCTCCAAAGCTGTCTGGTCGACGGGCTTGCGGCCGCGGACCCCTTTCAACGCCTTGTAAATGGAGGTTTGTTCCATCAGGCGCCGAGCGAGCGTGTCGTTCAACGGCGGCAGAGCCAAGGCGCGATCCTTGAAAACTTCCACCAATTGGCCTCCTGTGCCGAACAGCACCACCGGGCCCAACTGTTCGTCGATCGAGCTGCCGATGATCAACTCGTAGCCTTCGATTTTGATCATCGGCTGTACGGTGACCCCCCCGAAATGTTCGGCACCGACCCGCTCGGTCACCGACTGCTGGATGGCCTGAAAGGCCGCCCGCACGGCGTCGGCGTCCCGCAAGTTCAGCCGCACGCCGCCGACATCGGTCTTGTGCGTGATCGTTTCCGAGAAAATCTTCAGCACCACCGGATAGCCGATCGACTCGGCGTAGTCGACGGCCTCCTCGACCGTTTTGGCGACGCGGGTGGGAACGGTCGGAATCCCGTAAGCGGCCAGCAGTTCTTTGGACTCCACTTCCGTCAAGATGGTCCGGCCGCTGGACCGCACCTGCTCGATGATCTGTGCGGCTTTGGCGCGATCCGGTACGTCACCATCGCCTTCTTCGGGAGGCAACGACGGGGTTTCGTACAGTCCGCGCAGATTGTAACTGTATCGCCACATATACGAGAAGATGCGGGCCGCCGTGTCGCAGTAGTCGAACGTCGGAATCTGGGACCGCGACAAAATATCTTTTCCGGCCGCGACCTGAGCCCCGCCCATCCAGCTCGCCAATACCGGTTTGCCGGGAATGCGGCTGTACGGTTTAAGTTGCTCGGCGGTCATCGTCGGATCGGTCATATCCTGGGGCGTCAGCACGACCAAGAGGCCGTCGGCGTTCGGGTCTTTGGC
>JAADHY010000065.1 GCA_013151585.1 Planctomycetota bacterium | reverse complement strand
TCCCGTCTCCGTGCAACTGCTCGTAGAAGATCGCGTTCAGACCGGGCCGCTCCCACACAACCTTCCCCGTCGCATCGACGCGTCGCAGCCGGGCGTCCTGCACCAGCAAGAAATTCCCGCCATGGCGGTCCGGCAGGAAGATCGCCCAACGAGCCGCTCCGCCCGGTTCGATCGTCGCCCACGGATCCGGAGCTTTCTGCATGTCGCACGGAAGAGGCGAGAAGCCCGTAAGCCACGGGTCATGAAACGTACTCGGCCACGCGGGGTTTCGGACATCGTCCGACCAGACGCCAGGCAAAAGGGCGATCCCCGCGTCGACTTTCTTCCCGGGCGGCGGCTCCGTCCCACCGGCTCCACTGAAGCCGCCTAGCAACGCCACCGTACTTACCAGCGGAAACAGAATGCCCCTCATGTGGCTTTCTCAGCACTGCCCCTTCAGGACCGACCGAAAACGCTCTTGACCGCTTCGAGGTATCCCAACCGGAAATGCGTATCCGGTTCCAAATAGCTGCCCTCGGTCCATTCGTTCCAGGAGTTGATATTGAGGATGCGCGGACCATTTGGGTCTTGCTCTAAACGTTTCCGCGTTGAGGCCAGCGCCTCGCGGAACTGTTGTGGCGTGTTGCCAGTAATCGTGTTCGTAAACGGATAACCGAAGTTGCCGTATTCGTCGTCCGGATGACACCGCGGCGACGGGTCCCAGCCGATGGTCACGTTGGGATAGTACGGCACGTCGAACATCGTCTCGGCTCGGCGCCAGTAGTCGAAATACTTCTGCTGGACGAAGCCATAGTCCGTTTTCAGTTTCGGCAAGCGGACGTGATGCACCCACACGTAGGAGGTTACGCTGTCGAAGCCGAGCTGGCGGACCAGCTCGGCAGGGTCGGCCGGCCGCCCCTCGCCCGGCAAAATGGTCCGGCCCCAAACCACGGCATTCAGGTGCAGTCCCGGAAAGCCGGCAGCCTCGGTTTTTTTGCGGAAGGCATCCAAGGCGGCCCGTGTCTGCTTCACGCCTCCAAAGCTCCTCAACAGCCGCCCCAGGTCGTAGACAGAGAAGTACGGCCGCCCATCGACCGTCCAGTGGGCCGGATGCTTGAAGTACCGGCGCACAACGTGGTCGGCGATCGTCTCGAACGTCTGGCGCGTGACCGCGCCGGGATAGAGGACTTTGCGAGGCGTCCCGCGCCGGTATGGAAAGATGTCGATCCAATCGTGGTTCGCCCACATGCAGCAAAACTTGACCTGCTCATTGTTCTTGGCCCCGAAATACCCCTTTTCCAAACACCGGTTCAAGAACGGTCCGTCGTTGTACCAGTACCAGTCGAAAATCCAATAGTGGATGCCGTGGTCGGCCGCGACGGCGATTTTCTTTTCCATGACGGCTGGGGCGACTTCATCCAGGTAGCCCCACAACGGCACGCGTGGCTGACGGTGGTCGGGGAACCGCGGCCGAGCCGCCTTGACTAGTTCCCATTCGGTCCATCCCCGTCCGTAACTAACGTTTCTCGTTGCGGGGATCGACGTGATAGTTGGGAAAATAGTAGGCTCCAACCTGGAACGCCCGCCCATGCTGGCGGGGAGCCGCAGCCCGAGAAAGCCGCGGCCCGATCGACTCCGATGCGCCCACGCCGGCTAAGACCGAACCAACAGTCGTCAGAAACTGTCGTCGGCTAAAGGCGCCCTGCATCCTGTTGCTCCTTGCTATTGCTGCCCGGCTTCCGAAAAGGTAGGTTTCACGATGGCCGACTTTGATCCTGCCCGTCTGGATGGGCTTTCCCGCCAGCCGAACGGCGCAAGAGAAGCCGGTCTGATTTCCTCTGTTCATACCGATTGGGCTATCGGGATGCAAATCTGGCCGGCCGCGATCGAAACGATGGTTCTGAATGGAACGGGAACACCGATGTCGAAACTGTCCCGCCGAGTGACGCTGTCCCTCGCTGTCGCGCTTGTTGGGGCCGCGCTGGCTGACAGAACTTTGGCCGGCGAACCGTCTCGCTGGATCGAGGCGCGGAAAAGAATGGTGCAAGAAGTGATGGAGATGGGCGTGCGCGACCCCAGAGTCTGCGCCGCTCTGCGCGCGACGCCTCGTCACCTGTTCGTCCCGCCTGAGCGGCAGAAGCTGGCCTACTTCGACACCCCCTTGCCCATTGGCTACGGCCAGACGATCACGTCTCCTTTCGTGGTGGCCTACATGACCGAGCAGCTCGATCCCCAACCGACCGATCGCGTGTTGGAAATTGGCACGGGCAGCGGCTACCAGGCCGCCGTCTTGAGCCACATCGTCGAAGCCGTCTACACGATCGAGATCGTCGAGCCGTTGGGCCGGCAGGCCATGAAGCGGCTTCGGCGCCTCGGCTACAAGAACGTTTTCGTCAAGATTGGTGACGGGTTCGCCGGGTGGCCCGAGCATGCTCCGTTCGACAAAATCATCGTCACCTGCTCCCCGGAGGGCATTCCCAAACCGCTAATCGAGCAACTGAAAGACGGCGGCCGCATGGTAATCCCGGTCGGCGAGCGTTTTCAGCAGACGCTTTGCTTGGTCCGCAAGAAGGGCGATCGGTTGATAAAGGAGGTTCTAGAGCCAACGTATTTCGTTCCGATGACCGGCTTGGCGGAAAAGCTCAGACGCATCAAGGAAGATTCGGGGTTCCCAGAACTGGTCAACGGCGGCTTCGAAGAAACGCTGAAAGGCGACAAGCCGCAGGGATGGTATTACGTCCGACAGGCCAGTGTTGTGGAGAGCGGCACGGCCCCGGGGGGCCAGCGTTACTTGCATATGAAGAACGAGCAGGTCGGTCGCCCGGCGCACGCGTTCCAAGCGGTTTCCCTGGATGGGCGAAAAGTCCGAGAGATCCGAGTTTCCGCTTGGGTGGCACTGCGGGGTGTCCGACTTGGTTCTTCGGTTCGCACGCTCCCGCAGATCGAAGTGGCTTTTTTCGACGCCAAGCGTGGACCGATCGGCTCGCAAACATTGCCAGCGGGTGTGGGAACGAAAACGTGGACGCAGCGACGCACCCGAATGCGGGTTCCGCCGAACGCGCGTTTCGGTTTGGTGGCCGTCGGGATGTTTGGGTCGGTCGGAGAATTTCTCGTCGATCAGGTGGAAATTCGGGCCGCGGGTGCCGGTCGGCGGTAGCCGGTACAACGGTCATTCCGTCGAAGGGTTTCGGCGATTGGGTCGGCATTTCGGCCGACTGGGGTTGCACTCGGCTGGTGAACCGGTAGACTGACAACACCGCTCCGTCAAAATGACGGCGGTGCGAGGCAATCTGAGGGAGCGTTCGTGGGCCAAATGGCGTCTCTCGTCTCCCTCGTCTGCTGACGAACGCGGAGCGTGCTCTTAGCTTTTCGGCTGCAAGGTCGGTGCGCTGACACCGGCCGGTCAAGGCAACCGGTACGAAGCGCGGCGAGCGCGATGGACGTCAGCCGGATGCCTGTTCTCACTCGGCCAGCCGGACCAGGGGTGGCAGCAGCTTGGCTGCGAGCAGAATGCGCACCGATTACGCAGAAAGCGAACGTATGAAAAGACCGGACAGGACGTCTCGACCCGCAGGTGCCCCTTTTCTCGCTGTTTTGCTCGTGTGGTTCCTGGGCGGGCTCCCGTTGCTGGCATCGCCGCGGCTGCCGACGGAGGCTCCTTTCAAACGCGTTTATACGTCCCGCCATTTCATTCTGCACACGGATTTGCCCCGGAGCCAGGCCGGCGAAATGCTCGCCCGCATGGAAAAAGCGATCGTGTTTGCGGAAAAGCATTGGGGGCGCCCGTTACGAACGAAAATCGAATGCTACGTGGCGCGGCATGTCGACCGCTGGCCGGATTCTGACCTTCCTCATCCTTTGGCTCGGGTCTACATCGGAGGCGTTGGCGGCGCGACCGTCGCCCGGTCAGCCACGCCGCACGCCGCCTCCTCCCGCCGTGCCGACTCACGGTCGCGCCGCTCCGACTTCTCCGGCCACCAAGCCGTCGTCTATGCCTGTGCCGATCGCGGCGTCGTGGAGCACGAAGTCATCCACGCGTATTGCTATCAAGCCTTCGGACGAGTGGGGCCCGATTGGTACAAAGAAGGAATGGCCCAGATGGGCGGTGAATGTTGCGCGGGCGGCCGCGGAGCCTGGCGCTCGCCGGAGGCCTTGCAACGATTGCGCCGCCAGCCTCGTCCGACTGTGGAACAAATCATTCGGGCCAAACAACTGGCCAACCCCATCGGCGGATCGCTCAACACCATGCTTGCCCGCGCGCGTCAAACCCAAACGCATGCCCCCTTGAGTGATTGGACCGAGCATGACGCCAAATGCGTCGCTCAAATCCGGGAAGATTACCTGTGGTGCTGGGCCTTGTGTCATCTTTTGGCCCACAATCCGAATTATTCGCGGCGTTTTCGCGCCGTCGGCGCTCATTACCTCGTCGGTCGAATGGGAGCCTTTGACTATGCATTCAGCGCGGTGCGCCGGCAATTGCAATTCGAGTACGACTGGTTCCTGGATCACATCGAGGTGGGCTACCGCGTCGACCTTTGCCATTGGGATTGGGATGTCAGGTTTCGATCGCTCGAGGAGACGCGAAGCGTGCGTCGGCGGATCTTGGCTGCCCGTGGCTTTCAAGCCTCCGGACTTCGCGTCCAGTCCGGCCAGCGGTATCGCTATCAGACGGAAGGCCGTTGGAGCACCGCGGCGAACAAACCTTTCACCGACGCCGACGGAGCTGCCGACGGATCGGGTCGGCTGGTCGGCGTGATCATGAAGGATTTCCGGTTGACCGAGCCCTTTGACCTCGGCGCTGACGGAGTGTTCGTCGCACCTTCCGATGGAACCCTCTATCTTCGATGCCGCGACCGGTGGAACGAGTTGGGCGACAATCGCGGGGCCGTTGTTGTACAATGGGGCCAACACTGACAAAGAACCGCGTTCGCCTGGGAAGCATCGAGGGGGAACACCGTGGCAGCCGAAAGACAAACGTCGAGACCCTTGGCAGCGGCAATCGCCGTGATGATGATCATCGGGGCGTGGGCCTGGGTCGGCGCGCAGCCTCCTGAGCCTTCTGTCAGATTCGCTCCCCATCAAAAGCTACGGACGGTGCCGTTGCGCGACGTCCGCTGGACCGGCGATTTTTGGGGCGACCGTTTCGAGTGGTGCCGTCGAGTCGTCGCGCCGAATCTCTGGCGGGTGATGCAATTGCCCGACAACGCAGCAACCTTCAACGACTTGCGCATGGCGGCCGGACTGGTTCCCAAAGGCAAACCGGGCGGGACCAAATGGAGTGACGGCGATTGCCACAAAATGGTCGAGACATTGGCTTACCTCTACGCGATGACCGGCGATCGGCAGTTCGACCGCTGGATGGACGAGGCCATCACCTGGATCGCAAAAGCTCAGGAGCCGGACGGTTACCTTTCCTCCTGGGTGCAACTGACCGGCGTGGGACGCTGGAAGGACCTGCACAATCACGAACTCTACAACATGGGCCATCTGATGACCGCCGCGTGCGCCCATTATCGCGCGACGGGCAAGGACACTTACTTGAACATCGCGCGCCGCGTGGGCGATTACCTCTACAAGGTCTTTTCCCCGCGGCCGAAAGAGCTGGCCCACTTCGGCTTCAACCCGTCGAACATCATGGGAGCCATCGACCTGTACCGCACGACGCGGGAGAAAAAGTATCTGGAGTTGGCCGGCCTCTTCGTTGACATGCGAGGCTCCCAGCCCGGCGGCAGCAATCAGAACCAGGCGGCCGTTCCGCTGCGCAAAGAGCAGGAAGCCGTCGGGCACTGTGTGACCGCCACGTACCTCTGGTGCGGAGCCGCCGACGTGTACGCCGAAACGGGCGACCGATCGTTGCTGGAGGCGCTGGAGCGGCTCTGGAGTGACGTCACGACTCACAAGATGTATCTCACCGGAGGCATAGCCGCACTGCACAACGGCGAAGTCTTCCGCCAAACCTTCCGCCGTTGGCCCCGCGACTCGGTCCATGAGGCTTTCGGCCCGCCTTACCACTTGCCGAACCGGACGGCGTACAACGAAACCTGCGCAAATATCGGCAACGCCATGTGGAACTGGCGCATGCTTGGTTTGACCGGCGAGGCTCGCTTCGCCGACGTGATGGAACGCGTGCTTTACAACAGCATGCTTTCCGGGATCGGGCTGAACGGCAAGGAGTTCTTTTACACCAATCCACTCCGACGCTGCGCCCCGCACGTGCCCCTTTTGCACAATGACTCAGCCACTCGCTGGCCTGACACAACACCAGCATCGCCCGTGCATTGCTTCTGCTGTCCGCCGAACGTCGCCCGACGGCTCGCCAGCCTGCACCGTTGGGTTTACAGCCTGTCTGATCGTGCGGTCTGGGTGAACCTGTACGGCAGCAGCGTTTTGGAGACCAAATTGCCCGACGGCTCGCGAGTCAAGCTGACGCAAAAGACCGACTACCCGTGGGACGGGCGAATCACCATCCGAATTGAGCAGGCGCCGGCCAAGCCGATGGCCCTGATGCTGCGCATCCCTGGGTGGGCAGACCGAGCGCGCGTAAGGATCAACGACCGGTCGCAACCGGAGGCCGTGAAGGCTGGAACCTATGCCAAAATTGAGCGCCGCTGGTCGGCGGGCGACCGTATCGAGCTGGAGTTGCCGATGAACGTGGTCTTTCTGCAGGCTCACCCGCTGGTCGAAGAGGCTCGCGGTCAGGTCGCCGTCATGCGTGGACCGCTCGTGTACTGTTTGGAATCGCCGGACCTGCCCGACGGCATCGACATCGACAATGTCGCCGTCCTTCCGGCAGGACGTTGGACGGCGGCGCATCGGCCGGACCTTCTCGGAGGCGTCACCGTGGTCGAAGGCGATGCTCTTCTAACAAAGCCCGTCGATTGGACCGGCCGCCTTTATCACCGCTACGATCCCACGCCCGCTGGCCGCATTCGTGTCACGCTGATCCCTTACTATGCCTGGGCCAACCGCGGTCGGTCGCAAATGACTGTCTGGTTGCCGATGCGGTAGGAGCTCGGCGATCGACTTGAGGATCA
>JAADHY010000661.1 GCA_013151585.1 Planctomycetota bacterium | reverse complement strand
GGGATCTCCGCCGAGATGAGAATTCCCCGGGCGGCGCGACACCACGCGTGCATGCGACCGGGCCGAAAGTGCCCGATTAAAGCCAAGACGACCATCACCGATCCATTTCCGCGTCCCGCCGAGATTCGTGCTCCATTCCGAATCATCATCAGCCGGGAACGCGCGGCCTCGATTCTCCTCGGGCAAGGTTTCCGCCGGATTGGGCCGCCGCGCTCAACTTGCCGGACTCCTTCCAAATGCGTTCAGAGGAATAATCGGTTCCACGCGGTTCACACGGACAACCAATCGAATCGGACGTGCTTCGGCGGCGCCCGGTTTGCGAGGATCGTGCGGGTCGTGACGGTTGTAGGTCGTGTTTTCAATTTTGGGTAGCTGGCGAGCCCAGATTCACAGACATCTATAAAGAGGGAGATTTGCCGGCCACTGCCGCAATTCCGCCCGCGAAAATTCCGCCCGAGGCATTCGAGACGTCATTTCTGCCGATTCCGTAGAGCGAGACTTGCATTTCTTGGAGGATTTCTCTTTGCTATTGCAAACTTTTACGGGGCTCTTCGCCGGAGCGAGTGGGGAGTGGCCGGTTTGCGCTGGGGAAGCGAACCAAGATTCTGGAACGATCGTCTTCCGGGCGAAGGGCGAGCGGAGGTCAAGTGGTTTGGCCGGAAACCGTTACGTCGGCTGCCCGGTCCGACGATCGGCGGCTCGGCACCGCAGGCCGCGTGTGCGGCCGGAGAGGACGACGAGTAGTGATTCAGCCGCCGTGCGGCGAAGGCGTGAGGCATCGAACGGATGAGCGAGACAGGAAAAGGCGACAGACGCGTCGTTGTGACGGGTATCGGCATTCTGAGCCCGATCGGGATTGGCTGCGACGCCTTTTGGCAAAGTATTGCCGAGGGGCGCAGCGGGATCGCTCGCATCGAGCAAATCGCGCACACGGCGGTTCCCGGCAATATCGCGGGCGAAATCAAAGAGTTTACCGAGTCGACGGCGCGCAAAACGTACTTGAAGGCTCAACGAAAAAGTCTGAAAGTCATGTGCCGCGAAATCCAGCTTGGCGTAGCTTCGGCTGTGTTGGCGCTGGAGTCGAGCGGTTTGGAGTTGCAGCAGATCGACCGCACGCGTTTGGGGGTTGATTTTGGGGCCAATCAAATGTTTAGCCCCGTCGAAACACTGAAAGAAGCCTGTCGTGCGTGCGTCGACGAACAAACTGGTCGCTTCGTCTACGAAAAGTGGGGCCCCGAAGGGATGCCCCGCCTCGAGCCCCTTTGGCTGCTCAAATACTTGCCAAACATGCCCGCCTGTCACATCGCCATCATGGCGGACGCACAGGGTCCGAGCAATTCGCTGACCCACGCGGAAGCGTCCGGCAACTTGGCGATGGGGGAGGCCGCTCGGGTAATCCAACGAGGCTGCGCCGACGTGATGATCGCCGGATCGACCGGCGCGTGGATTCACGAAGTCAAATGTTTACATTCTGCCCTGTGGGACGACTTGGCCGACAGTCAAGAGCCCCCCGAACGGTGGTGCCGCCCCTTCGACAAGAATCGCACCGGGCAGGTCGTCGGAGAGGCCGCCTGCTCGCTGATTTTCGAAGAGGAGTCGCACGCGCGCAGTCGGGGCGCGACGATTTACGGCACCGTGCTCGGGTCCGGCGGTTCCTGTGTACGTGACCGCGACGTCGTCCCGAAGGTAAGGCAAGCGCTGGCGAACGCCATGCGTATGGCATTGGAGGATGCCGGCTTGTCACCCGCCGACATCGGCCACATCCATGCCCACGGAACGGGGTCGCGGCGGGGCGACCGGGACGAGGCGCTCGCCATTCGCGACGTCTTCGGCGCTCGGGCGGATCAGATTCCCGTCACGTCGTTGAAAAGCTACACCGGCAATTCCGGAGCGGGTTGCGGCCCGCTGGAACTGGCCGCCTCGCTACTGGGATTCCAACACGGCGTCGTGCCGCCGACGCTCAATTTCGAGGAACCCGACCCCGAGTGCCCCCTGGCCGTCGTGACGGGCGCGCCGCAGCCGGCAACCACGAAAACTGTGCTGAATGTGAATGTGACTCAGCTTGGCCAAGCCAGCGCCTTGGTCGTCGCTGCCGAGTGACACAGATTCGTTCCTCGACTGCTGGTGCGCGGTGGCTGGCTCAAGGGGGCGCGCCAGCCATGGCATTCCACCCACAAGGCCTGCCGCGAATACCGTGTACGGCGTTAGACGTCGCAAACCGCGACGGCCTGTTTTAGGCTCTCCAGCGGATCGCCCGTCGGAATGAACTCCTGTCCGACAAAGCCATCGTAGCCAACGTCGAGCAGCGCTCGCATCACCGCCGGGAAATTGATTTCCTGCCGGTCATTCAGCTCGTTCCGGCCGGGATTGCCCGCCACGTGGACGTGGCCAATATAGTCCTGGAATTGGTGGATGCGGCGGATCAAATCGCCGTCCATAATCTGTACGTGGTAAACATCGAACAGGAGTTTCATGTTGGGTGAGCCCACTTGCTTGATGATCTCGATGCAATATTCCGTGTGATTGCCCTGATAGCCCGGGTGGCCGTTCATCGGGGGGTGCGTGTCATCGCGGGTATTGAGCATCTCCAAGCACAGGCACACGCCCTTCTTCTCAGCGTAACCGATGATTTTCTTCAGGCCACGGACGCAGTTCTTCGCCCCCACATCGTCCGGGATATTCTCGCGCATGCCCGTAAAGCAGATCACATTTTTGACGCCGAAGGCAGCGGCCGCGTCGATGGCATCGCGCGTCGCTCGTAGAACTCGGTCCCAGTGCTTCGGGTTGTTGAATCCCTTTACGAACGGTGGGTCGGGGCTGAGATCGATCGACGCGATGGCGCAAGTCAGGCCATGCTTTTTCAACGTGGGCCAATGCTGAGGCGCAACCAGTTCGATGCTTTGGCATCCCAGAGCTTTGGCGATGCGCGCCATCTGGTTGATGTCCCAATAGTCGCTGAAGCACCATTCCACAACGGATTGTTTGATCCGCCCTTTACGAGCGGCACGCTGCACACGCTGCGCCGAATGAGCGGGCCGAGTGGCAGCCGCCACACCCGCAGCGGCCGCTGCCCACTGCAACCAGTTTCTCCGGCTAATGGGGGGCCTATTTCGACACGCCACCGTACGATCTGCTTGCATCGGTCGTTCCTTGCTTCAAAAAGTGCCGAGGTTCTCAACTCATTCGGACAAACCCGTACTGTTCTTCATGAACCTACCCTAGCCGCTCCGTCGCCGCAACCCCCCTACTCGCAGCGTGCGCCGTCAATCGTTGACTCTGGCTCGTCGAGAAAGCCACCGTCGGATCTTTGGCTAGCCGACCGAGCGGATCGGCACGCGCGAGTTATCTCGATGTGTGCGGTGTTTCGCCCGTCGTATCGCTCAAGGAGTTACTGCTGTCGCAACTTCGCGGCGTGAGCGTCGGCCAGCGTAACGACGCAAAGTGGATCGAGCGCATTCTCCGGATCGCTTCTTCCCGTGCGAAGGATTCGGTACTGTATCGAACAATGGGACTCATTGGTGAGGAGGCGACGTTTCGGGGCGATGAGGCACGAACCGAGGAGCGATGCCATGAACAGCAGAAAAAAGACGCCATTTTCTTCACTGGAGAACAGGATGCGAGTGCCGCGCGATCGGCGGGCTGCTGGGAAAGACACTGGCAGTCTCTGGCGGCGAATTCCGGGCTTGGGTGCTGGTTTGATTGTCGTGGCGGCACTGGGACTGGTTGCTTGGTCTTTTGTACCCGGGTTTGCGGCTCGGGAGGCGCAGCCCGAGCGGGCGCAGAAAACACGCAGCAAGTCGGTCGCCCAAAGACAGCAGCCGAGATCAACCCCGCCCGACACGACTTATCTGGCCGCCCTGATGGATGCGGCGACAACGGGCGGCGCCGACGTGCTCTCGACGGGCGACTCCTACGATGACTTCCCTTCAGTGGCCGAGGCCAGCGACGGCACAGTCTACGTGGCCTATGCAGCCTACTATGACAAACACGACCAAATTCGACTTCATCGGCGTTTTTCGAACGGCGTGTGGTCCACACGCACACACGTGCCTCTCGTACAAGCGCGACCAGACATCTGGATGCCGCAGATCGCGGTCGATGCCAAGGACCGAGTGTGGGTGATTTGGAGCGAACAAGTAGGGGCGGGCGATCCACGGAGCGCGCCTCAGCCGGGAAATTGGGACCTTTATGCGCGAGCGTACATCGACGGCCGATGGGGGCCACTCGTTCGCCTGACGAACGATCCGAAACCGGACATTAATCATCACGTCTTTACCGATCGTGGCAGGAACATCCATGTCGTCTGGCAGGCGCATCCGAACAACAACGGCGATATTCAGTATTGCCGTTTTGACGGGGAGCGATGGTCGAAGCCGCTGATCATCACGTCCGATGCGGCGAGCGATTGGTATCCGCGCGGCGCGGTGGATCGACAGGGCGTAGTATGGATCGCCTTCGACAGCTATCGCAACGGCGATTACGACGTGTTTCTGACGAGCGTGACGGGGACGAAAATCGGCGATGTGATCCCGATCGCCACCTCCAAATACTACGAAGCCCATGCAACCGTTGCCTGCACACCGGACGGACGGGTCTGGGTGGCGTGGGAACAAGGCGGCTACAACTGGGGCAAAGACCAAGGCTATTGGTTGCGGCGCGAGAAGCGCAACCGCGGGACGGCTTTGGGCAGTGCGAGGTCGGTGCGCGTCGCTTGCTACTTCAACCGCAAGGTGTGGGCGGGGCCGGACGCCTCAGAGGCGTTTCCCGTTGGGGCCCGCGGGCGAGCGACGGCGTCGGCCGAGCTGGCGAGCGGACCGGACGGCCGGCTATGGCTCCGACTTCGTCAAATGATCCGAGCGCGACAGCGACGACGCAGCCGCAAGGCGTGGACCGAACAAGTCACGTGGCTTACGCCGCAAGGTTGGGCCCCGGCCGTCACGTTGCCCGCCAGTGCCGGCCGCATTAGTGTGTTCAGCCGCATCCATCCGGCGGCCGACGGTTCGTTGCTCGTTGCCTATTCCTGTGACGCCCGGGCCGTCGAAAACTACCACCGACCGATCCACGACAATGTACTATTCAGACGAATCGATAAGCCCGCCGATGAGGTCGGGTTGCCCGAATTGAGGGCTTACGAGCCACCGGAAGGGCCTGCCAACATACCGCCATGGAATGCCAAGACCGAGGCGGAGCGGGTGACGGCCATCCGTTCCCATCGCGTCACGATCGCGGGGGTCGAGCATCGGATCGTGCGCGGCGATTTGCACCGGCACACGGAGCTGAGCTGGGACGTGGGCCCGGGCAACGACGGCTCGTACCTCGATTTCTACCGATACATGATTGACGTGGCAGCCATGGATTTCGGTGCAATCACGGACCATCAGGGCGGCGGCCATTACGCGTATTGGTGGTGGTTGACCGAGAAGTCGGCGGATCTGTATTACCTACCGCCTCGCTTCGTCCCGCTTTATGGGTACGAGCGCAGCGCCAAGTTTCCAAACGGCCATCGAAACATCTTTCACGCGTACCGAGGCGTGCCGGTCTTCCCGTTTCAGATCACCCTGGACCAAAGCGGTGTATTCCCGGGCATCGGCAGCGGCGCGCTGGTCGAGAACGATACGAAACTGCTCTACCAATACTTGCATGGGACGGGCGGCATCGCTATTTCGCACACGTCCGGCACGAGCACGATGGGCACGGACTGGCGAGACAATGATCCAGTCATTGAGCCGGTTGTTGAAATCTATCAGGGGTGCCGCAATAGCTACGAGACATTGGGCGGCCCGCGGGTCCACAGTCAAGATGCACCGCCGCAGCGAGCGCCGGGCGGATTCCAGAAGGCGGGCCTTGTTTGGAATGCTTACGCCAAGGGCTACCGCCTCGGCACGATCGCGTCCAGCGATCATGGCTCAACGCACATCAGCTACGCGTTGGTTTATACCCCAAAGGCAGACCGTCAAGCGATTCTTGACTCGATCCGCAAGCGGCACACGTACGGCGCCACCGACAACCTGATTGTCACCTTTGAGGCGAATGGCCACTTCATGGGCGATGAGTTCGCGACATCGGAACTCCCTACGCTGAAGCTCGAAGCCACCGGCACAGGCAAGATTGCCCAGATCGACCTGATTCGCAACAACGAATACATTTACACAGCAAAGCCAAACAAGCGCCGGATTAGCCTGAAATACACCGACATGAAACCGGTGAAGGGCACGAGCTGGTATTACTTCCGGTTGGTCCAGGAGGACGGTGAAGTCGCGTGGTGCAGTCCCGTATGGGTGAACCGCGAGTAGACGTGATTGCAGCGGGAAAAAAGCGGGCACGGCTTACTGACGATCGGCCGCTTGCGGCGAGTCGCTGTTCGGCGACATGGCGCGGGCGGCTTCGGACGTCGTCTTTTTGTTCGTCGACTTTTGCTTTGCCTCCGGTAACTCAAAGACCGGCGTTCCGTACGGGATTTCCGGAGCGAAGCTTTCCAAAGGCGTCAGCTCGACGATCTTCCACGCTCCGCGCTTGCGCCGGAGCCTTACGCGATGCCGCTCGTTGTAGTCTTTGTAAACGCGTTCCAGAATCAGCGTGGCTTCGTCTTCCGAAACTCGCCGCCAGTCGGTTGTGACGTAGCTTTTCAGTTCGGCCTGGCCGCTCCGTAGTTCCGCCGCGGCAGCCTCCGGGTTACCCTTTTCCAGACGAGCCGCCAATTTCGCCCGTAAGTCGCCGGCGAAGCAGTCGAGATAACGTTGGACGTCTCCTTGCTGGGCTGCTTGCAGCATTTGGGTGATGCAGTCATCCATCTGATCTTCGTCGCTGAGCGGCGACGAGGCCGGCGGGTTGCGGCGCACCAGAACGGCCACGCCGGCGACGATCGCGACTGCCAGCCCGATCGCGATCAGTTTTCGGGTTTGGACAGACCTTGATGGCTCTTGCGATTTCATTGCCGCGACCGCTCCGGAAGTTTGGCCTATTTCCGATGCGGGGTGTGGATGATACTTTCAGCGAACCGGCCGAGCCCGTGCTTCCGGAGCTGAGAGACGAGGTTTTCGCGTTTCTCCGTCTCGCTGAGCCCGTTCAGCAGACCGTACAAAGTGGCTCCCAAGACTACGCTGGCCACTTCCACGACCCGCATAGGCAGACGGAACGGCTTCAAATCAGCATAAATCTCTTCCACGCTGCAGTACTCGCCGAACTTCTCGCCCTGGTACAGCAGCTCGATCCCGCTGAAATCCTTGCTCCATTGATAATCGAACGGTCCGTACTGGCGGCGCCGATGGATCACCCAGAATTGCGAGCCGGAAAAACGCAGTCCCGTTCCCACGGTGTTACCTCCTTGATTCGGCCGTTTTCCGTCCGTGAAGCGGTCAAGAATGATAACGAACTGGGCCGATCCGACAAGAGAGCTTCGGGAGTCGGCGTGGCTATTTTCGTTCGCAAGCCACTGCGTTGCGACGGAAGTCCGCCCGCCGACAACCCTGGCTTGACAAAGTTCCGAAACTTTAATAATCAGTCCGTTCGTGAGCGAGGAATTGCGTCTGGGGGAACGCGGCGCAGTTTCTTGAAAGGCAAGAACTTGAAGCGATGCGGATGCGTGTGGAAAGTGGGTTCGTCGTCAGGACGAAATTCTTCTCAACGGAGACTCAACGACGGAGCTATCTTTATGGGAGCCACAGTGATCACGGAGTTGCTGCCTGAGTGGGAAGAGCTGTTCTCCAGGCCGGCTCGCTGCGGGGGCGTCACGCGACTGGAGGCCATCGCGTACGACGACGAGGACCTCGACGACCTCGACGACGACCTCTACGACGATGAGGACGATTTGGACGAGGACTTCGAGGACGAGTTCGAAGATGAGGACCTCGACGAAGACTTCGAAGACGAGTTCGAAGACGAGGACCTCGACGAAGACTTCGACGAGGACGATCTGGAAGAGGATTTTGACGAGGAGTTCGAGGACGAGTTCGACGACGACCTCGACGAAGACCTGGACGATGACCTCGATGAGTTCGACGACTTCGACGAATGATCCTCGTACTCCGCTCTTGCTCGCGCGCTTCCGTGCGGCTGACTCAGCAAGCCGCTGAACGGACGGGGTTTGCGCTGAGATGTCCA
>JAADHY010000236.1 GCA_013151585.1 Planctomycetota bacterium | reverse complement strand
CTCCTGCTTCTGAGATCGCACCGTGGAATCTTAGCCCGCTGGGCGGGGGAAAGAAAGCACGCGCACAACGGTCGTGAATCGAACGGCGACCGCGGGACCTCCACTGGAAAAAACTTGTCAACTTGGCAACACTCATGAGCGGATCACGAACCGCTCGACTTCCAATGAAGGAGTGTGCCCATGAGAAACTTGCATCGATGGTGGGCTGGGATGGCGACGCTGGTGCTGATCGTGGGCAGCGCTGTCATCGGCGCGCGTGTGGATCGCCAAGCGGATCAAGTGCGACCGGTGCCGCCGGAGGAAGTTGCCATCGCGGCCGGCGAGCGGTTGGGCATCGGCCGGGCACGATTGGAAGGTCCGAAGAGCGTCCAGGTGTTGACCCACCAAACGTGGACGTTGGTTTTTACGGCGGGAAAGGCCGGGTTGCCTCCCGGCGGCGGTTTGCGCGTCGCGATGCGGCATGTGCATTGCTGGAGTCCGCCACAGACCAATGCGCCGAAACAAGCCGGATACGTGACGCTGGCGGCTCCCGAAGGGTGCAAGGCGAAGCTCACGGTCTCCGCTCGGCACAACCGGCTGTGGCGTCAATATTTCCCCTGGCAACATTTGATCGAGGTGACGATCGGCGGCCGAGCGCTCAAGGCCGGCGAGGAATTGCGAATCGTTCTGGGTGACCGCAGCGGCGGCGGTCCGGGCATGCGGGTCCAGCCGTTCGACGAATCGCCTTTTGTGTTCAAGTGCTTCGTTGACGCGACAGGCGACGGCGAGTATCTGCCGCTTCGCGAGAATCCGGCGATCGAAATCACGCCGGCCGAACCGGCCCGGCTGGCGGTGGTCATGCCGTCAGACGCTGTTATCGGACGCCCCACGTGGTGCCTTGTACGGGCGCAAGATCGTTATGGCAACCCGGCGACCAGCTATCGCGGCACGGTTCGACTGCGGTCCAGCGACGCGCAGGCCCAACTGCCGCCGCCGTACACATTCACGGAGAAAGACCGGGGCGTACACCGGTTCGAGGCGGTCGTGTTCGATTCAGCGGGCGTTCATACGGTCAGCGCGAAGGATGGTCAGTTTGACGCCACCGGGAACCCGGTTCGCGTCACCGAAACGCGGCCTGAGCGACTGCTTCTGTGGGGCGACTTGCATGGCCACACGCTCTTTTCGGACGGCCGCGGCACGGTTGAGCAGTTTTACGACTTCGCCAAACGGGTCGCGGGCTTGGACTTCTGCGCCGTCACGGACCACGCCTTCGAGATTCTTGACCCGATGTGGAAGCACTCCAAAGAGGTGACGAACCGGTTCAACGAGCCGGGGCGGTTCGTTACGTTTCAGGCGTTCGAGTGGAGTGGAGTGACCGCCGTGGGAGGCGATCATAACGTCTACTTTCTGGAAGAAGACCCGCCCATTTATCGCTCCACCTCTTACTACGACCCACGGAATTATCAGATGTACCACGGCCGGACCCCCAAAGTGGCTCACGTGACCGAACTGTTTGAAAAACTGGAACAGCGACTTCGCGACAAGAACGTTTTCTGCATCCCTCACTATGGCGGTCGCCGCGGCAACCCGAAATGGCACAACGAAAAGGTGCAGCGGATGATCGAAATCTTCAGCGAACACCGCCGCAGCGAGGATTGGGCCACGACCTTCCTGACCAAGGGACATCGGTTGGGCATTATGGCCAGCACCGATGACCATTTCGGGAATCCGGGCTACGGGTATCTCAAGCCGAGCTACCGGTGGGACGAGCAGGAGATCGGCATGGCGGCCGTCGCCGTCTACTCTCAAGACCGGACCCGCGAATCGATTTTCCGGGCTCTTTACGACCGCCGCGTGTATGCCACGTCGGGCGACCGGATCGTCCTTGATTTCCGCGCCGACGGCCACCCCATGGGCAGCGAGTACCGCACCCGTATGCCGCCAATCTTGAAGATCGATGCGGTCGGGACAGCCTCGATCGTGGCGGTGCAGATTAAGAAGAACAGTCAGGTGGTGCACGAGATCCGGCCGAGGAACCGTTCCGTGCGGATCGAATGGCGCGACCCGGATTTCGATCCTGACTCGAGTTGCTACTATTACGTTCGTGTGTTGCAAGACAACGGCGAGGAAGCGATCTCCAGCCCGATCTGGGTGAATTGATCTGGGTGAATTGAGGAGGAATAGGGTCAGCGGGGCGCACCGTCTGACGGCCCGTTCGAGGGCGAGGGCGGCATGTGAGTACTGCCGCGCAGGCCGCCAAGCGGGCCGAGGGTACACACAAACCAGCGATGTTTGCGGGCGGCCAAGGACAGGCTGACGCGAGGGCCACGCGGTTGAGCGACCTGTCGAACACGCGCTAACCCGGGGCCCGGCCGAGAGAGAGGCCAAGAGGCGGCTTTGGCTGGTAACGTCGGCGTGGCCGCAGACATGAACATACACTGACTGAGACTTGCGATTTCGTTGACAGAGTGATGCCAAGGTGATAGGCTAAAGATTGTTCTGTTTTGCCTGTCTTGGCTCGGTTATCGCGTTCGTCAAACTTCGGACTTATTCGCTTGAGGCTGCATGGTTTCGAGGGCCGCGGCGGTCAAAGTTTTGGTCGCGTCCTGGGGAGCAGTGGCAGCCGCAGACATGGGAGGCTGAAACGGCGAATTATTCTCACCAAACACTGCCATCGGTAGGCCGAGACCGTATCCGCGCGGGGCGGTCGGTTTTCGGTTGACGATCGGGGTGTGGCGAGTGTATTTCTGCGAGATCATGGTCCGAAGGTCTTTATTTGACGGAGCGAGAATCCGATGCTCAAAGCTGAATTGAAAGCCATTGGCGGCAAGCATGACGGCCAGATTATCCCGCTAGCAACGAAGAAGTTCTTGATCGGGCGGGAACAGGACTGTCACCTGCGTCCGAACAGCGATGCGGTCAGCCGCCATCACTGTGTCATCGTGATGGACGAATACACGGTACGGGTTCGCGACCTGGGCAGCACGAACGGGACGTTTGTCAATGGAGAACGAATTCAGGGACAGGTGATCCTGAAGTCGGGGGATCGGATCGAGATCGGCGACTTAACTTTCGAGGTGTTGATTCACGAGCAGGCCGAGGTAGCTCAGCCAGCGGCCGCGGCCGAACAGGGGGCCGACGCTCAGCCGACGGTCGCTCCCGATCTGCAGGTTCCGGAAGAAAAGGCCGGCAGCCGGACGCTCACCGAAATACCAGTTCCTGACACACTATCGCCGGCAACTCAAGATACGACAACGCTTTCCGGCGAAACTACGGTGATCCAGACGCCGCAACCAACCGTCCCGCAAGGGCAGCAGCCGTCTGTCGAATCGCCAACTCCCCCTCCCGCGACGCAGGTGCCCCCTGCGGCGGTCGCCCCGTCTCCGACAACGACTCCGACCACTCCCATGCCCGCACCTGCGGCCGGCCAGCCCGCTCAACCAGCAGTTGATCCTCAGTTGCTGCAACAGCAACTTCAGCAGTTGATTCAGCAGCAATTGGCTCAGCAGGCCGGGCAGCCGGCTGGCTCTGCGCCGCCGAAAGTCGTCGTGGATTTGCCACCAGTCCGACTGCCGGACCCCGAGGAGACGGGCGTCAAGGAGCCACCGCCAGAACAAAAGGCGGAAAAAAGTAAGGAACAGAAAGCGGACGAGGCCGAAGCGGATCCAACCCACGTGGCCGCGGACATCATTCGCAAGTACATGCGTCGGCGAACCTAGCGGTCGAGTGGACGGGACGGAAAAACCGTCGCTGGGGGAAGAGGAACGTTTCGCGGTGCAGTTCATGACGGCCGTGTCCGCTGGTCACTTGGTTCAGACGGACCGTGCAATGGGACAGCTCGAAGAGGGAGGGGCACGGCCAGCGGCCGCGGTGGCGCGCAGGTGCCACGCAGAGCCTGAACCGCACGAGGGCCCCCTGCTGGTCGCCAGCAAAAGATTTTGGGGGCGACAGCCAGAGGGGCGGGTGCGAGTCCGATCTTGGCTCGATGCTACTGTCGAAACATCTCTCTCTTTTTTCTTTTTCAACCGAATTCGCCAACCAGCCGTGCGGTGCCGTGCTCTGGCCGCGGTTTGCCAATCGCGGCTGTCTTACGGATTCGAGAGTAGCTCAGCGCAGCCCCGGTCCCCAGCAGGCCGGCCATGCGGGCATGAGGCTGCTCCCGAGATGCGAGATCAGCCCGGCAGGCCCGATTGTCCACGTCGTCGGGCGGAAGGCTGCTCTTTCCGTTGGCCCGGTCGGCAATCGGAGCCCCCGGCCGCCGAGACGGCTCTTCCGAACCGGCGGCATCATCGCCGGATCGGCACGCGCGGGGTACTCAAAGTCAAATCGACGGGACTCGCCTGCTCCTCAGAACGGGGCGAGCTCACGAGCACGGACAAGAACTAAGGAGACGAAGTAATGACGGATGTCAATGAGCAGCAGCGGCGTTATCGTGAGTTTCTCGATTTGTTGCCTCTGACGCTGGCATTGGCGGGGCTTCCGCCGAGCGAGCGGGGGAAGTATTACACCGAGGAACAAATGGAGCTGCGTGCTTCCACGATCCAGCACGCTTACAAAGTTGCGCGGCAGCTCGCGAAAGAGTGTATCCAGCGGTGAACGGATTCGGTGGATTTCGCTGAAACCGGCGGCACCGGCCGGCGGTAATACCTCAAAACGGCCTGAAACTCGTGAACGGCGACGATGTTGCTTTAGTCCGACGCTGCCTGAACGGTGAAGAGGCAGGACTTCGGGCGTTCGTGGAACGGTTTCAGGGGATTGTTTTTGGGTTGTGCTACCGGATGCTGGGACACCGCGAGGATGCGGAAGACGTGGCACAGGAGGTCTTTCTGCGTGTCTTCAAGAGCCTGCACCGGTGGGACTTCCAGCGGCCTCTGAAGCCGTGGGTGCTTCAAATTGCGGTGAACCGGTGCCGGACGTTTTTGGCCAAACGGGCCAAACGGCCGCTCCAAGCGGCCGACCACGCCCTGCAGACATTGGCGGCCCAGGACCGACTCACGCAGCGGGACATCGCGGAAGAAGTGCAGAACGCCCTGGAGTCCTTGCGCGAGGAGTATCGGACCTGCTTCGTGCTGTTTTATCAGCAGCAGTTGAGCTGCGCCGAAATTGCTCAGGTGATGGGTTGTCCGGAAGGCACGGTGAAGACGTGGCTTCATCGGGCTCGTCACGAGCTGGCGGAGCGCCTGCGTCGTCGGGGCATTACACCGGACAGTGGCCATGAATTGCGCCGAGTTTGAAAAACGGTTGCAGACGGCGGTGGAACGGCGGTTGCCGATGAGCGGCGGCTCGCTTCGTGAGCACGCCAGTCACTGTGCCCGCTGCGGCGAACTGTGGCAGGAGGCGGTGTTTCTGGAGCGGGTGATTGAGGCGTGGGCGGCCGAGGTCAAGTCGGCAAATCTGACGGACGGCGTGTTACGGCGCCTGACAGCGGAAGAAGCCCGCGCTGGTCGATTGGCATCCGATGCCGTTCCTGTTCGCCCAGCCGAGTTGACGGTTGTCGCGCTGACCCGGCCGGACGCCACCGGACGGTCCGAGCGGATCCGAGGGCGAACGGCCCGAGCTGTGGTGGCG
>JAADHY010000637.1 GCA_013151585.1 Planctomycetota bacterium | reverse complement strand
GGTTGGAGTTCCGTTGTCCGGATCCGTCCTGCAACGGTTACCTGGCCTTCACGGCCATGCTGATGGCCGCTTTGGACGGTATCCAGAACAAGATCGATCCGGGCGAGCCGCTCGACCGCGACATCTATGACATGACGCCCGAAGAGCTTGCCCAGACGAACCAAACGCCCGCTTCGCTCGCCGAAGCCCTCGACGCCCTCGAGCAGGACAGCGATTTCCTGATGAAGGGCGACGTCTTCACCGAAGATTTGATCTCGACGTGGATCGAATGGAAGCGGACGCAAGAGCTCGATCAACTGCGGCTCCGTCCGCATCCGTACGAGTTCGATCTGTACTACAACTGCTGAGCTAGCGTTTTGCTGCACGAGAAAGGGTGAAGTGCCTCGGATTGTGGTGCGGCGGCCTCCCCGGTCGCTCGTCGCGGGCGAGGTGCCTGCTCCATGACGTTTCGTGGCCTCACCGACTCGCAATGACAAGGCGCTAGAACGCCCAAAGCTTGCCAACAGTCCGAGACGTCGCGAAAGCCTCCCCCGCTAAGGTCCGTCGGGATCCGGCGGACCATCGCGACTGCCCGGCACGCCCCTCCGTGCCGGGCTTTTTCGTGCGCGACCGACCACACCCGTCGCTTCCCGCCTGGGCACCGGGCACGCGTCCCCACACGTTGCCCGCGAGCCTCGTCGCGCCTCCGAACGGGTCGGCCCCGTCGGCTACGATTTCCGGAGCATCCGGACTATGATATCGGCATCATGTCGGACCTCACCTACAAATCGGCCGGAGTCGATCTGGACCTGTATCAGCAAGCGATGCAGCAACTGCCGCGACTGATGCGGCGGACGCACACGCCCCGCGTCATCGACCGGCCCGGAGGCTTCGCCGGCCTGTTCCGGCTGGACTACAACACCCGCCTGTTCGCTCGCAATTACCGCGATCCGGTGTTAGTCGCCGGTGCAGACGGCGTCGGCACCAAGCTGAAGGTCGCGATTCGCGCCGGGAAATACAACACCGTCGGGATCGACTTGGTGGCGATGTGCGTCAACGATTGTCTCTGTCTGGGCGCTGAGCCGCTGTTCTTCTTGGACTACTTGGCCCTTGGACGCGACGACCCAACGCTGGTCGCCCAATTAGTTCAAGGGGTCGCCGACGGCTGCATCCAAGCGGAAACCGCTCTTCTGGGAGGCGAGACCGCCATCCTGCCGGATATGTACGCGCCGGGCGACTTCGACATGGCCGGTTTCTGCGTGGGTGTGGTCGAGCGACGGAAGCTGTTGGACGGCCGCGGCATCCGTCCGGGCGACGTCCTGGTGGGCCTCGCCTCCAGCGGCTTCCATTCCAACGGGTACAGCTTGATCCGAAAGGTCGTTTTCGAACGGGCGGGGCTGGCCATCGACCAGTTCGTGCCCGAATTGGAACAGACGGTCGGAGCGTGCCTGTTGGAGCCGACGCGAATCTATGTCCGGGCCATTCTGGAGGTCCTGAAACACTACCGCGTGAAAACGGTGGTCCGCGGCATGGCTCACATTACGGGCGGCGGATTGCAGGAGAACATCGAGCGGATATTGCCGGAGGGCCGTCGCGTCCGAATCGATCGGCGGTCCTGGCAGGTGCCCCCGCCTTTTACCTGGCTGCAGCAGTTGGGCGGGATCGATGACGACGAGATGTTCCGCGTCTTCAACATGGGCATCGGTTTCGTATTGGTCGTAAATCCCTATTTTGCCGAAAGCATTCAGCGACAACTGGCGGATCAGCGAATCGCATCGTGGGTCATCGGCGAGGTCGAAGAAGGCGAGCGCGAGGTACGGCTGGATGGCTGAAACAACCGGCGAAGCTCTGCATCCCCACTATGGCCGGGTCTGGCTGACCTTTTTCCGGAATGCCCTGATCCGCGAGACGACATTCCGCAGCAACTTCATCATCACGATCGTCACGCGGACCTTCTGGTTCGCTGCCCAGTTAACGCTTTTCGTCATCATCTATGGCCAAGTCCGAACCATCAGCGACTGGACGCGCGAGGAATACTTCGCGTTCATGGCAACGGCCATGCTGATCAACGCGCTGGTCGAAACCTTCTTCATGCCGAATTGTGCGAACTTCAGCGAGCTGATCCGGACGGGCAATCTGGATTTCGCCCTCCTGAAGCCGATCGATACGCAGTTCCTGATCTCGTTCGAGAAGATGGATTTGGCGATGCTGAACCAGGTCCTCCTGGCTGGCTCTCTTTTGGGATATTCCCTCCTGAGCCTGGGGACGCAGATCACGCTGCTGTCCGTCGTGATGTACTTGTTCTGCATCCTGGTGGGCGTGGCGTTTCTCTACAGCTTGATGCTGTCGCTGGCGAGCACCAGCATCTGGTTCGGCCGACACCAGGGGCTCTACGATTTCTGGTTTTACATTACGGTCTTCGCGCGGTATCCGCGGAGCATCTACAGCGGGTCGCCGACCGGAGAGGCGTTGCGGTTTGCGTTCACGTACATTCTGCCGATCCTGCTGGTCGTCACCGTCCCTGCGCGCGTGCTGTTGAACAAAGCGCTTGAGCCATCCTGGCTGACCGTCTTAGCAGCGGTCGCGGCCGCGGGTGGGTTGGTCGGCTCCCGGTGGATCTTCAACTGGTCCTTGAAAAGCTACCGCAGCGCCAGCAGTTGACGGCCGCCTCGCTCTCACCGAGCTCGCTTGCCCTGATCCTTGATCTTGATCTGCCTCATCTCGTCGGGCGTGAACCGGCTGTTGGCGACCGGCCCGGGCTGCCAGCACTGCTGAAGCCGACCGGGCTGCGGCTCCTGGACGGGGATCACGAAGATTTCGTTACCGTCCGCGTCTCGCTCGATCCGCCCACCGGCCCGTACCACCGCCTGCCTCGCCAGTTGTTCGCACACGCGGACCAGCTTCGGAAACGAATACGCGGTGTGGCTGAAGACGCCGGTCGTGTCCAAAGCCGAGGTGAACTTCTTGGGGAGGCGCGAGCGGCCGAGAACCGTCCCCAAGATGCCTCCCGCGTTCGACGGATTGCAGTCGGAATCCTGGCCGCAGCGTGTGGCGATGATAATGGTCTGATCCATGTCGCCACGCCCGTAGAGCAGGCCCATCACGATGTAGGCGCCGTTAATCTTGGCGTCGATGTTGAAGGGGCTCTGCGGGCCGCTGCAGGAGAAGCGGCGATAGGCGGGGTTCGTGTGATACTTCTCGTTGATTTTCCGCCACGTCTGCTGCCAGTCGTCCGGATGTTGGCGGTACCAGCGCAATGTGTCGCGGATGCATTCGGCGTACTGGCTGGCGGCGGGAATGCATTTCAGCCCGGCTTCGACAATCTTTACCGGGTCGTCTTCGAAGAACGCGGCCGCGTACATCCCGCCGACAAACTGTCCGCCGTAAAGGCCGTCGCCGTAGTTCATGAGCCGGCCGAACTTTTCGCCGAGCTCAATGGCCAGATTCGGTAGCCCAGGGGCGATCAGCCCCGAATAGTCGGCTTCGATCTGGTAGTCGATGTCGGCGGCGTGCTTATTGAAACGGGGATGGCCGGAATCGGGCGGCGCGATGCCGCTGCGGAGGTTGTCCCGGCCGGCGCGGTTGGCGTGCCAAAGTCGATAGCCACTGTTGGCGAAGTCGATCCCCGCCTGGCGAATCGACACGTCCCAGCCGTGCAGCTCCAGCGTCCGCAGAAACGTCATCTCCACGTACAGATCATCCTGCCGGAACTGATTGATCATCTCCGGCCGCCAGGCCGGCATTTTGTCCGCCGGGATGATCTGCCCCTTCCATTTGAACTCCGTGGGAGCGCCCCACCCCACGCCGGCCATTTGTCCCAACCAGCCCCCGGCCATCTTGTCCCGATAGACGGCCACCGGAAGCCGGTGATACTGTTGCGAGCGGGCCACCTGAGGCGTCCCAACCGTCAAGATCGCCATTAGCATCGACCAGCGAAATATCCTGCTGTTCCACATCACGTGCCTCTTCGTGTCCGGCTGCGAGTGGCTCCGCGTCGTCGGAGACTCCGTTCACAAGACGAGGCGGCTCCGACGGCAGCGTGGTCGCCTAGCGAGCAATTGCGCCCTACGCGCTATACCAGTGTGAGCCAAGCATTGAATCACTCCGATTGAAGGGTCATTTCAGAGTGACGCACCAGTGTTCAATCACCACTACTGTCGCATTATTGTGACATCCGAAAACGAATCAGTCCACTCGGAATCCGAGACCCAGTTGTGACCTGGAGTCCTGACTCTGCCGCTGGCTCAACCGAAAAGTCCCCGCACCTGCAGCGGGCGGAAACCATAAAAGGTGTCTGGGTGGCCGGCCGAAGGCCAGAAGACCTTGCCCGTGGCTGATTCGATCGCAAGCAAGAACGGGTTGATCGCAGGGCCGTGCAGAAGCCGAGAGCGGACGGTGGAGATCTGAGAAGCAGAGCCGTCCGGGTTTTCGAAGACCAGCACCACGTCGTCCAACGGCACGCCGGTGGCGGGGGCGAGCTTACCCGAGCTGTCGTAAACGTGCCCCGAACATGCTTCTCTTGTTCCACCTTCCTGGGAGCAATGACGGCCGGCTTTCTGAGGCCGCGGCTGTGTCGCAAGGAAAGCCGCCTGTGCCGGAGCGTCACATCACTCGTTCGGGCCCCCGTTGCTTCACGCAGCGACCTGCAGTCGAGGCCGCTGTCTACGCCGGTCCCTTACCGCGTTGTCTGACTCAAGCCCTTCTACTCTAGAGGCGTCAACAGACTATTTGCTTCGGATGCCCTCATGTGCCGCGAAAACACCTCAATCACGCCTGGCCATCGCCTCATGTCTTCCTCGACAGTGACGGGTATTTCATAAACACTTTGGACGCAATGAAATTTCCACGCGACGAGTTCGCCGAGCACGTTTACATATTCCGTTTCGGCCTCCTTTGCCGTCCGTTCTGCAATACACTTAGCTTCCGAAACCGACTCGGCTTTCACCAAAAGGATGGACTCCTCCCAAAGGCAATCCTCCGGAGACCTCACGGGGCAGTCCGCACGCATGAACACACTTACGCCATACCACATGTTACTCGCCAGGTTATCCGGCTCCAGTTTCTTTAACACAGTCAGTTGCTGACCCCCGACCACTCGATCGAGTCGTCGCGTTTGCCCTTTCCGTAACACAGCGGTGCCGGAACCGGCCCATCCCAAGTGGGCCGCGTCAGAGCTTGCAAGCACCCGGCTCGCAGAACCTCTGGTCCGTTAATAGCTTCCACGCTTTTCTCGCTGCTTTCTCCCTCTGTTTGTTCAACGCCGCAACTTCATCCGGCGCCACGTCCTTGAAAGAGCGCGGGAATTCTCGCCAAATCTTACCAAAACAGTTCGTATTTAGTTACCGAGCTTCAAATTGGTCTAAGCTCTTCATTGGCTAATTTGAGTACAGTATAGCACGGGCAACGATTGAAATCAGACTGCTTGGCACACGTGTTTTAGTAGTAAGGAGTCGGGTTTGGGTGGGAGTTTTTTCCACACCCGGCGGAACGGCGGCTGCCCAAAAACCGTCTCTGTCCAAAACAGCTCCCGCACCGTTGCCAGGGCGTCGGCAAACGTCGGTTCGCTCTTCACATAACCGGG
>JAADHY010000635.1:3020-8594 GCA_013151585.1 Planctomycetota bacterium | reverse complement strand
TCTTGCGGATGATAGCAACGGCCCGCAAATCAGCCGAATGATCTGTTGATGGCGGGCCAACGACGTTCAACGACAACAGAACATTGCGGCCTTTCAACAGGGGGAGCACGTCTTTCAGACGCGGATCGAATGGCGGTTTATCCGGCTGCAAACTGACCGTCGTGTGACTCCAAAACAACCGCAAGCCGGCTTGATCCAATGTCACAAGCCGTTCTCGCACCTTGTCCAGCCACAAATGCCCGACGCCGTCATAGCCCAAATCGCGCAGCAACTCCGCCTGTTCTTTCAGCGTGCGATGCTTTGCGTCGTGTGTCTCGATGCAGAAGGCGAAGAACGGTGTCGTCTGCGGACGGCCCAGAGGCTCGGTGCCGACCGCTCGAGCACTCCAAATACTCCCCACCAGCAAGCACGCGAAAGCAAGCCGCAGCATCAACATGACTTCTTCTTTCGAAGGAACATAACCACCGACTTCAACGTTGGCTGAAAGGCGCAGCGGAGTCAAGCCAGCCCCCTCCAAGTCGCTCGGACAGCTACCGGGAGAGATCGAACTTGAGCGCTCGATCCTTTGCGCTGGCGATTCCTTTGGAGCTCTGATGGGGTGGCGGAGCACATCTCCTCCGAACGACTACGGCCAGCCGTCGGCCCAGGTCCAGTCGCCGGGGTTGGTGAACGCCTCATCGACCTGGTCCAAAGCATCGACGGAGAGAGTGTCGCCGGGACTGGTATCGGTGCCGTTGCCGCTCTTGGCAACAACATCCGCCTCACCATCGTCGGCGTCAATCGCGTCGTCGCCAGATTCGCCTAAAGCTGTGTCGGTCCCGGCACCGGGTAGCAATCCGTCGTTTCCGTCGCCGCCCAAAAGTGTATCGTCCCCTGTTCCGCCCAAAAGCGTATCGTTGCCGCCCAGGCCACTTAAGCCGTCATTGCCCGCACCTGCATCGATGTAGTCGTTGCCCGCACCACCAACGAGCGTGTCGTTCCCGCTGAAACCGAAGAGCCACGTCGGACCGGAAAAGCCGGACGCGTCTAACACATCATCGTTATTGCTCCCGTAGAGTCGCGCTTGTTCGATGCTTACAAGGACGTCGACCACGGCCGGACTCGCCAGGTCGCTCAGCGAAGTGTCCGTCAGTTGGTACATGCGGGTGGGGCTGGTCGCCACCGATTCGACGAGCAGGTCCACGCCGTCTTGTCCGTCCAGGGTGTCGGCGTCCGAACCCCCGCCCAGGTTATCGATCCCGGCTCCGCCCAAAAGCGAGTCGCTCCCGGGGCCGCCTCGCAAGATGTCATTGGAGCCCTGCCCGTAGAGCGTGTCGTCGCCCGAGCTTCCATAAAGAGTGTCGCGGCTGGCGCTGCCGAAGGCCACATCGTCGCCCACATTGCCGATCAATCGGTCGCGTCCCAAGCCTCCGATCAGCGTGTCGTTGCCGGCGGCGCCGACCAAGGTCACGCGGCCGGAAAAGCCAGATGCATCCAGCCGATTGTCGCCCGCCCCGCCCTTCAAATACGCTCGGTCGAACTCGACGACTACATCCGAACCAAGGCCGGTCAGAAGGGTGTCGTTCAACGTGAAGTCCACGTTGCCGCGTTCGACGAGCTGATCGGCGATCCCCGCTCCGCCTTTCAGCGTGTCATCGCCATCGCCGCCCCAGACCGTGTCGCGGCTACTGCCCTGGCCATCGAGATAATCGTTGCCCGATCGACCGACCAAACTGTCGTCTCCCCCCGCTCCAAACAGCGAGTCATTCCCTGTTTGGCCGTCGAGCGTATCGGCTCCCTCACCGCCGATCAGCAAGTCGTCTCCGTCCGTTCCCAGCGCGAAATCGTCGCCTGCGCCGCCGTCGAGCGTGTCGTTGCCGCCATAGCCGCGCAGGTAGTCGTTCCCGTCGCCGCCGAGGAGCGAATCGTTGCCCCCGAGGCCCAAAAGGCGGTCATCCCCCGGACCGCCGTCCAGGGTTTCCGCCAGCGCGCCGCCCACCAACGTATCGCGACCATCGTTGCCGTTGATCCGGATATCCGCCGCAAACTGCGAATCCAACGATTGAACGGCCACCCGGTCTCTTCCGCCACCGGCATCGATCGTCAGATAACGCCCTGGGTTGAAAAACACGACCGTTTCGGCGGTGCCCGACGCCACCAGTTGCGACAGTCCGTTGTCCGGCGCTCCATCGTCTGACAACACGATCACGTCGTTAGCCGGTCCGTAAGTGAAACGGCGGTCGATGGCGTCCAAGTTATCCTCGATCGGCTCCAGGCCCAGATAATTGACCGTCAGGCCGTCAATCTGGATGTTTCCGGACGACGCGTCTATGAACTCATGAGCGATCGTCGTCGCGGCGCCGTTTTCCAGAACGAGCGTGTCGATGCCGCTGCCCGCTCCTCCATCAAACGTCAGCCCATCGATCGGGATGGGCGCACCGCCGATGAAGTCCAACGTCAGTGTGTCGGCGAAGCCGTCGCGTCCGGTGACGATGACGGTTGTAATTGTGCGGAAATCTTCCGCCGGTCGGACGTCGATTAGCGTGTCTGTTTCAACGATACGAAGATCGGGACCATCCAGGAAAAGTGTCAGACCACTGTCCGGCCAATCCGCCGGGCCGATCATCAAAGTCGCCGAATCGTCGTTCAAGATCGTGCCAACGGCTACCGGGTCTGCCAAAACCGCATTGGTCGGGTTGGAAAGAACGACCTGGAAGGTCTCGTGCGGCTCGCGGACGGTGTCGGGAATGATGGGAACCAAAACGGTCTTACTGGTTTCCCCCGGTGCGAAGGTCAAAGTTCCGCTGACCGCTGTGAAATCATCTCCGGGTGTGGCCGGGTCGAGCCCACCGGCGTCGGTCTGGGTCGTGTAGTCCACCTGGACTTCGCGAGTGCTGGCGTGATCGAGCTGCACGACAATCGGCAGCACCGGTGTCCCGGAATCCCCTTCCGGCTGCTGACGGTCCAGGGCGCGGAGGCTGGCGTCGTCGTTGAGGATGGTTCCCTGACCCCGAGCTCGCGCGATCTGAATTGGCCCCGTCGATGGCGTGAACTGCACGTCGAGGCGAGGTCGAACGGCGGGATCAGCCGCCTCGCTGGAATGGATGTAGTATTCGCCGAACAGCGACTCTACATAGAAGCCCGCGAACGATCTACTGGCCGTCACCAAGTCTTGGACGAAGGCGGTCACGTCGACGGATGTTGTTCCCACGCGTCCGTCGCCGACCAAGCCGATCTGGTTGCTCAACAATGTGTTGAATACGGTGTCGTCCACGATGCCGTTTCCGCCGGCGTCCGTCGCTCCGTAACCAGCGTAGCCGTACAAGCTGGCGGGCATGATGCCCGGATCGACCGAGTCTGTGGTCTCGGTGAAGGTCAGGATGGCCGACGTGACCGTGGCCCCATTGGGCAATCCGCTCAGATCAAATTCGATGGCGAACGAGCGTGTCTGTGGATCGCTTCCCGCGTGCAGTTCGGTGGCCGTCTGGTTTTCCAGCGTGTAAGTCGGCGGGAAAGAGCCCGAGGCAACAGCGGAAACATCGCCCCAGGGCGTCACGGACAAGGGGGCGAACTGCCGATTGGCGTTGCTCAATTCCACGAAAAACGATTCATCCGGCTCCGAAACGGTGTCCGCTGCGATCGGCACGACAATCGTTTGCTCAGTCTCGCCGGGAGCGAAGATTAGCGTCCCCGAGCTGGCTGTGTAGTCACCGCTGCCCTCCGTCGCCGTGCCGTCCTGGGTGGTGTAATCCACGGTGACGGTGCTGTTGCCCGCATTGCCCGTCAAGGCGACCGTGAAACGGGCCTCCGTCGCGCCGCTGTCGCCTTCGACAACTTGCACGTCCTGCACGGACAATTCCGGCACGGCCTGGACGCGAATGAAAGTCGTTCCGTAATCCTGCACGATCGCGTGATCGGTCGAGCCGACTCGCTGGAAGAACGTGCTGCCGGTCGGCGAATCGGCCGTGAGGAGATACTCACCCGGTGCGGCCGGAGCGTCGACGATGAACGTCCCGAGCGTGGTCGGCGGGGCTCCGCCGCCCGGGATCGCTTCGGTGCCGGCCACGACTGTGTCCGCCGGCGTGTCGAGCTGTCCGTCGGTGGCCGGCCAAGTGGGATCGGCAGTCCAATCGTGCAAGCGGAGTGCGGTGTCCGAGCCGCTGAAATCCAATTGGAACGCATCGAACGGTTCGATCGAGGTCGGCACGCTGGCCCAAAAAGTAACGGACTGGCCCGGAGCTACCGTGACCACCGGCACACCATCGCGCTGGCCGCTGACGGGCACACCGACCGGCAGGAAGTCCAAATCAACGCCGATGTCGAGCGTGGGGATCTCGATTTGGCCCAAGCCCACCGTCCACGCGAAAGCGGCGGGCATCACTTCCGCCAGTTGCTGCACCAACAGGGCTTGTACCGGGTCCATTTGACTGGTATCGACCTGCTCGGGAGCGACTTCGGCCCGTTCCGTGAAAAAGTTCACTTGAAGCGACGGGCCGTCGACCGGATCGAACGGGTCGTACAAGAGCGTTCCGGCGTTGTTGAAGAGGTTCATCCCCATCAAACCTTGCACGCCCTCGCCCACGTCGATCACGAAGACCGGCACGTTGGTGAAGGTCAGGCTGCCGCCGTCGATTGTGGGGACACTCAGTCGATCCATCAAAAAGCCGGGCAAATCGTTCGTGACGCCGGCGGCGCCTTGCACGCTAATGGTGAACTCGGGCGTGTCTAGATCGAAGCCCAACCGCAAAGCTTCGTCGGTCGAGATCGTGCTGAGCTGAGCTCCGGTGTCGAAGAGGAAGACCTGATCGGCCAACTCGACCATCTGCAGGACGCGAAACGTGTCCCCAGGCGCCAAAGGCCCGGACAGCGGCTCGCCGAGGACGAAGGTCCGCGTCGCCCCGATGTAATCGGCGATCGGAGCCCGCTCACCCGCTCGGGCTCCCGACGCGACTTCCAATACCAGACCAGTGTAAGCGCCATCCTGAGCGCTCAAAGACGCATCTCCGGAAAACTGCGTCGCACCGTCGACCGACGTGACCGATCCCTCGATCAAAGGTTGCCCCTCGGCGATGGTCACGTGGCGGTTGATCGGGTTTGGCGAAATTGTCGGCAAGTCGCCGGGCGCCAAGTGGTTGTCGATTCCGAGCAGCTCCAGCGGGATGGTCACCGGTTCGGTGCTGACGCGCACAAGCTCGAATCGATCGCCCGTCGCCGGAGCCGTCGGGAAGGGATCAGAAAACCTGAACAGACGTGTGTACTGATCGTAACCGCTCACCCGCCGTTGCTGACCGGCCAAATCGCCCGTCAGAAACCGCAAATAGAACCCAACGTAGAAGCCGTCGAACATCGCTTCTCCGCCCAGCAGTTGGTCGTCTCCGCGAAACTGGGCAGCCGTCGGCGATGGATCGACAACGGTCCCTTCTCCTTCGAACGACTCGGTCGATTGCAGCGTGAGCCCGGGCTCTCGGAATCGCACGCTCGGGATCGGAATCGTAATCCCGTCGAACATGCCGTCGGGGAACAAATCGCCCAGAACCTCACCCAGATCAAGCAGAAAGCCTTGCGGAGCGACTTCCAGAGCCAGACCGTCCGGGG
>JAADHY010000635.1:0-3002 GCA_013151585.1 Planctomycetota bacterium | reverse complement strand
CATCGGCGTGCCGGCGATGGTCGGCAGAAACTTGCTGCCTTCAAAAGTTCCCACGAACGCCTGGACGCCCGGCATGACCGCGCTGCTGCCCGTGCCGACGACTATGTCAAACGTGTCGCCCGTTTCGGGACGCTGCGAAAACGGCAAGGCCAGCTCAAAAGTGTTCGTCGCGCCGTCGTAACCGTTAATCAGTTGGGATTGTCCTGCCAGGGCCCCCGAGGTGAACAACAAGTGTCTGCCCACATATTCGCCCGTGGTATCGCTCAAGTTCGCACTGCCGGCAAATCGGTCGCGTGCAGGCAAGGTATCCGTGACAGAGCCCTGTCCCACGATGATATGGAACGTATCGCCGTTGGCCGGAGGTCCCGAAAGGGGAGTTGCGAGGGTGAAGGTGCGGGTAGCTCCGTTATAGCTGGCGATGGTGCGTACTTCGTCCGCCCGAAGGCCGGACCGAAAAACGATCGAAAACCCGTTGTAGGCTCCGTCGACGTCTGAAAGAGCCGCGTTGCCGCGAAACTGACCCGCTGAAGGCGACGTGTCGTCCACCTGGCCGATTCCCGGCAACTGGTCGAAGTAGATCGCTCCACCCCCACCCAAAATGTCTTGCGCTGAAAAGACGTTGATGTGCGCGCCGTCAACCAGGACCGTTCCCGGCTGGGACACGTCGCCGGTCAGCGTCCCGCCGACTCCTTGAGCCTCCGCGCCGCCGGGCACCTTGATTGGGATTCCGGAATTCGTCGCCGTTTCGAAAAGCAACTGGTCGACGGCCGAGAAAGTGACGACCGACGCCCCGGTATCGAAGATCGAGGTTAGCCCAACTTTGTAGTCGTCTGTTCCGGGAACGCGGTAGGCCTGAACCGTTTCCGGCTGGAACCCGAAGGTGTCGAAAACCGGGTCCAACGGAATCTGCAAGTTGGTCGCTAGCAGGGTGCGATCTTCGAGCAACTCAGCGGCCAGCGCGACCTCCCGCCGACAGCCGCCAGACCTCGGGCGACGCGGACGCCGTCTCCGCGACGTGTTCCGCGAGGAGTGAAAAAAACGACCAGCGCAATCCCACCGAGTGCGGAAGCGCGAGCGGATAAGCATGGCTCTGCTCCTCGACTTCCCCAAGAATCGCCTCTGCTGCGTGCGGCCGCTGCCACGAGGTGTTTTTCCGGCCCCGATGAACTCACGGACCTTATTTCGCGGCGGACTTTGCGGCCGATTCAAGTGAGACCCAGATCGAACTCGAGGCTTGCAGCCAGGTGGCTTGCGAATCTCGAGCGATTGAACTCGATGTCAGCGCATTCCGGGAAGTGCCCTTGTTCTTCACGCGATTTGGTGTTGCGCCGCGGCGACTCCCAACGGTGATTCTTCGCAGCCGTTCGCCCGCACTCTGTAGATTCTCCTGCTTTCAGCATACCCGCGGGACATGCCGGTTTCTAGCATTTTTCCGTATAGGCAAGGCTGTGTGGCGGAAGCTGACGAGTTTCAGCCGCTGTTGGTAAGCTCTCATTTGACGCAACGAAGCGCGCCGACAGTGAGAAACAACAAGCGAGTTGTGACGTGATCAACAGGGAGCCGGAACAGACGGCTGACGGCCTCGCGATAGATGAGCAGTTGAGGGGCGTAATGCTCGACGGCTTCATCGATCGTGTACGCTCCTTTTTCCGAGAATTTGTCTGATTTGAAGTCGATGACGTCGGCAGCGACAGGACGGCCGCCGACTTTGAGCACGACGACCCGGTCCATAATGCCGTTGACCAGTTCGGCGTCCTGCCGTAATGCGAAGGGAAGTTCGCGGTGAACTTCCAGTTCCAGCTTTTCACCGGCCAGTTCGCTGATCAGCGGTGCCGGCAGGCCCAGCTCGCGCAGGTCCGAGTAGCCTTGGCGAGACAGGGTCCGCCGGATCGTCGGCTGCTGCAACATTTCTCGAAAAGCGACGATCTCGTTCTCTAAATCAGGCACCCGGCTGTCGATGCAAGTGGCGACTTGCCGCAGCCGCTCGTCGTCCGGCTCGCCGTCATCAACCCACTCGATTTCTTCGAGCCAAGCGTGCAGCAGCCGCCCGCGAACAGTCGACGCGGCGTTGGTCGCGAAAAGCACGCGGCGGATGTCGACTTGCGAGGTTCCCTTCGCCTTTGACGGAGCGGTTCGAGCTAGTCCGCGGCGGAGCCGGCTGGGGCTGTCAGCGAGCTTCAGCGGTGTCAGCTCTTCCCCAGCGGCGCTCGCAGTCTCTGTGGGTGTGGAGACTGTCGAACGCTCGGACGCATCGGCTTCGCCCGCAACAGCTTGCTCGGCGGGCTTCTCGTCCGCCGGTGGCTCGGACGGTCCGACGGCTTGGTCATCCCAGTCCGGGTCACCGCACTGGTACGGATCGATGTGATGGGTCAGCGGTTGGCCGTCGGCCAGCGCGGCGTGAATCAATCCAGCATAAGTGGACGGTGTGTTCTCGCCGGTTTTGTCGCCCGGGGGGATGACCAGGTACAGCGCATGAATGGCCCGAGTCATGGCCACGTAAAGCACGCACAAAGCTTCGTTGACCGCTTGGGTTTGCCAATGGCGGACCAATTCGCGAAGTGAGTCAGGCAAGACGCTTTGAACGGTTTTGTTGGGATAAGCACACACGCGGTCGATGGGATCGAATGGCCGCGGCCGCTGTACGACGATTCTGGGCGTTTGCTTCAGGAACTTCTCGTCCAGCTCGGCCAAGACCACGATGTCGAATTCCAGCCCCTTGGCCTGATGGATCGTCATGACGCGAATGGCACCTTGGCCCGGCCGCTCCGATCGCGCCGTCTCGACGAAATGCACGAAGTCGGCGGGGCGCAACGTGGGGCGGTTATCCCACTGGTAGGCGAATGCGACAAGTTGCTCCAAGCGGCCCAATTCGCGCTGATCGCAGGATTCGGCCAGCCCATGGACCCACTCGGCGATGGTGCTCCCATAGCCGTCGTCCAGCAGCCGCCGCCGTACCTCCGCCGCCAGACGCGACACGCGTTCGTCGTCGGCGTACTGGGCAC
>JAADHY010000289.1 GCA_013151585.1 Planctomycetota bacterium | reverse complement strand
CTCTTGCGGGAGACAAGGACGGAGCCCTCCGGTGGCTCGGGCGGGCCCTCCGTATGGACCCGTCGCTACGAGAGTTGATCCCCGAGGAGACGGACTTCGACCCGCTCCGCAACGATCCGGACTTTCGCTTCGTGGCGGGGATCGACACCGATCAGGATGCGGACACTACAGGAGACCTTCAACCGTGAGTCAGGTGGACCGGAAACGATTGGAGCAAGACATTCGCGAATTGACACGGACGCCCCGTCCCGCCGGAAGCTCCGAACTGGAAAAAGCGAGACATTACGTGATTCGGGAAATGGAACGAGCGGGCTGGCAGGTCACGGCCGACCCCTTCGAGAGCACCGACGCTTACGGACACACTTTGCGCGGTGTCAATCTCATCTTCCACGCAGACGGCAATCCCAACGGCGGCCGGCCTTGGTTCTGCTTGGGCGCCCACCTGGATTCGCTGCCCCACTCGCCCGGCGCCGACGACAACGCCAGCGCTGTGGCGACCGTCCTGGAGCTCGCCCGCTGCTTGCCCCGCGAAGAACTGCGGAAGGCGCGGCTGGCGCTGGAACTGGTCATCTTCGATCTGGAAGAGAATGGAATGCTCGGCGGCGAGGAGCATGTCCGGTACGTCCGACGTCGCGGCCAAGAGCTGGCCGGCATGGCGTCGCTAGAGATGGTCGGTTATTGCGACCACCGGCCGAATAGCCAGTCACTGCCCCGGTCCCTGGTGGGCCAATATCCCGACACGGGCAACTTCATTGCCATCATCGGCAACCAGAACTCGGGACGGTTGATCGAGGCGTTTCGTCAAGGGATGCAGCGCGTGGACGGCCTGCCGGTCGAGACGTTGGCGGTGCCCGAGAACGGAATGTTTCTGCAAGCCACGCGTTTGAGCGATCACAGCCCCTTCTGGGATGCCGGTTACCCCGCTCTGATGATCACCGACACCAGCTTCTTGCGCAACCCCCACTACCACCTGCCAACCGACACAATCGAGACGCTCGATTTCGCGTTTTTGCACCGCGTCGCGCAAGGTTGCCTGGAAGCGACCCGCCGTATCCTCCAAGACGGCTTTTGAATCGAACATTGACGCCTTTTTCCGATGAGGCCGGGCCACCCGATCTCGACATCCCCACGTTGCAACCGGATCAGCGGAGGTCGCCCACGCGTCGGCCCGGCCGACTCCGGAAGCCAGCGTCGATGTCATGGTTTGCACCGGGGACGGGGCCACGAGTACATTGGCGAGCGATGCGGTCCGCGAAAGATTGCCGTGCATGGATCGTATTACGTCGCACAAGGACGCCGGCTGAAGGGCTGAAGACTGCCCCCGGAGCGCTCAGGCTTGACGATGCGGCGGAGAAGACTACGCTCTATCACCGCCGGAAGTGAGATTCCCACAGATGCGGCGGAGCCTCTCCTCTCCGCCGTCACTGGGCGGACGGACTGCGAGTTTCAGCGGGGATGAGCTGGTGGCCAGGCTCGATGCGGTTGAGCCTCGGCGGAGCACAGCCATCTTGCCTGCAATCAACTCGGCGAGAAACTAAAGGAACGAGCGATGAAACGTGCTTTCCTGGCTCTTGTGTTGGGCTACGCGGCGGCCGGCATCTGCGCGGCAGGCGATAACGGGTTTGTCGCCATGTTCAATGGCAAGGACCTGAGCGGTTGGGAAGGCCTGCCGGGAGCATGGCGCGTGGAAAACGGCGCCATTGTCGGTGAAAGCACGCCGGAACGGCCCTGCAAGAGGACACACTATTTGTACTGGAAAGGGGGCGAGCCGGCGGATTTCATCCTGAAAGCTAAGATCAAGCTCATTGGCGGAAACTCGGGCATCCAGTTCCGGTCGGCGAAGCGGCCGCATTTCGACACATTCGGTTACCAGGCGGACTTCGACGCGGCCAACCAGTACACGGGCTGTCTTTACCAGCACAAACGCGGGCTGGTCGCTCGGCGCGGCGAGCGGGTCATCTTCACGGAGACCGGCGAGCGAAAAGTCGAGAAGTTCGCGAACTTCGACGAGCTTCTGAAACACGTGCGGCAAAACGACTGGAACGACTACGAAATCATCGCCCGCGGCAGCCACATCACGCTGCGGCTGAACGGCCAGCTTATGTGCGAAGTCGAGGACCACGATCCGCAGCTCGCCCGCGAGAAAGGCATCATCGCCCTGCAGATGCACCAGGGGCCGCCGATGCGCGTCGAGTTCAAAGAGCTGCGGATCAAGATTCTGAAATGAATGGGATGAGCCCGTCCGGCACCGCCCAGACGCTCGTACCTGTCCCCCCAAGACTACTGGCCGTTCGCTGAGGGCTTTTCCTGCAGCGATTCCAGAAACGCCATGACGGCGGAGGTGACTTTGTCGTCGGGGCGGCCCAGCCATTGGTTGATTTCTCCGTGGTTGCGGTCGCTGGCATCCACGATGTCTGCCTGCACACCGGCGGCTTTCAAAGCTCGCGCAAACTTCTCGGCCGACGCCTTGCGTCGTGGGTTGGCGGTGCGGCCCAGGCCGCGGCTGAAACAAATCAGGAACGGCGGAATCCGCTTCCCGGCTCGAACATGATGGATCGGCGAAAGCCGTTCCCACGTGTTGCGGTCGTCGCCGAATGCCGTGCGATACACACGCGCCGGTCGGTTGCTCATCAGCGCGACCAAATCGTAAGCCTGCGTGTCCAGCGGGATTACACCTCTGAGAATAGCCAGATTCTTCCCCGCTTTCTTCAGGAATTCGTCGTTCGTCGCGACTAGCGCGATAAGATGGGCGCCGGCGGAATGCCCCATCAGAAAAAGCCGAGTGGGGTCACCGCCGTACTGCGGAATGTGATCGTGGACCCACGCGATCGCATTGGCCACGTCTTGCGCTTCCGTCGCGACATCGACCTGAGGGACCAGCCGATAGTTGACGCTTACAAATACATATCCTCGGTCCGGGAAAAAGGGCACCTTTCGGTGCACGGCCCGCTTGTCCCCGACCCGCCAGCCGCCGCCATGCACGTAGATCACGACGGGGTGCCCGGCGCCCTGCTTGGGGGCATAGATGTCCAAACGCAGAAGCCGGTCGCTTCGGCCGGCGCCCTCCGCGTACGGGACGTCGAGCGTGGTCTTGATGTTGGCCAGCTCCTCGGCCGACGGCGCGCCTCGGCGTCCGCTCCCGCGTTCGGCCCTCCGGAACCGCGCGCGGACCTCCTCCATCGTCACCTGGCCGTCGCCGTTGGCATCGAGTCGGTCAAAAAGCCGAGGAATTTCCTCCCGCTGCAAAACCCCGTCTCTGTTCTTGTCGAACTGCTGGAACCGTTCTTGAAGCCGCTGTTCCCGACCACGGGAGCTAGGCTCGGCGGACTCCCCTCGACGCTGCCAACCAGCTAACCCGGCCGCAAAGACCAACGTCGCTGTCAGATAAACCCATCGCCTGTCGCTCGAAAAGCTTCGGAATCTTGTCACGTTACCCGTTCCTTTCATTGTCGTTTTGCGGGAAACTCTTTGTTTGTGAACCTCAGTCCGTCTCGAGCAACGATTCTCGCCAAAGCCGCCGTCTTTTCCAACCGGCGCACCGCGCGACAAAAGAAACAGCTTGTTGCAGCGGCGCACGCTGCGACAGGACGTCGCCGCGCAGAGCACGCAAGAGCTGCAAAGAGGCAGGTGTCCCTCTGAGAAGGAGGCCCTCATCGCCGCTCACGCACGCTCGATCTGCCGGAGTTCCAACACAAGGGGTATTTCGCGGCCAAAAACTTCGATGCCGACTGTAACCTGCTGAGCGACCACGTCAACTTGCCGAACGGTGCCCTCGAAGGCTCGGAATGTCCCGTCGCTTATGCAGACGCGATCGCCCACCGACGGCATGTGCGCCGCACCGAAGCGCTCTGGCGAGAAGCGGAATCGACGCTTGTCGAAGAAGACAGGTCTCTCATCTGCAACGACGAACCACAGCAAAACGCCGCAATGTGGACACGGAGCGTCCCCGGCCGGTTCCGACGGCGTCATCCGCAAGGCTTTTTGGCAAACGGGGCAGCGGCCAAACGCCCCGTCCGGAGTGCGTGACGAAATGGTCATGTTGTCCTTCGCTGGTTGGATCGATCCGACCACCCAGTGTGTGAGATGAGCGCCCTGGGACGGGCACCGCTTCCAGGCCTGCTCACTCGATGTCATTCGGTGCTGTCTCTGTGGATGATGGAAACCGTCCCCTCGCGATTGACGGTCACGATCGTGTGGCCGCCCATGCCGTTTGTCACGTAACCTATCGTTTCTGAGTATGTTTTTGCGGCGCTGCGCGCACGGAAACGCAGTACGCCGTCGTGTTGAACCCAGAACGAAGCTCGCGCAGTTCCCCCGGGCGGGATGGCTCCGAGCCACTCGTCGCAGCCGCCGCCGAACACCCTGACATCTTCGAGACGCTCTGTTGACGAGTTGTGAACGACGACCGTGTAGCAGGTCTCGATCGCGATGACTGCGGCGATGATGCCGCCGGCTACCAGGAAGTTTGACAAAAACAAACTCGCGCAGACGGCTACGGAAAGGCAAAGACGTCGGCGGGATATGGTCGGCGTCTGCGACGCGGCTTCGTAGAAAAAGGCAAGGGCAACGACGCCCGCCACGATCGCGACGAGCCCTCCACAAATCGTGTAAACACCGGCCGTCATCAGCCATTGCCACCGAGTGAGAAGCCACAGAAGAAAGATCGCGACGCCAAACGTCAGCGGACAGGCTCCGCAGATCAAGGCGATCCGGTACGCTCGGCCCATTTCGCACTCCCCCGCCAGCGCGGCTTGATAGCCGTAGTCCGACTTGCCCTCGCCCCACTTACGGCAACGGTTGTTCTTTCACGAGTTGGGTTGGGCGTCCGTGCGCCGTTTCCACACGCCCGTTTCCGTCATCAGGGACGTCATCGTCCTGTTGCGCCCCCTGGCAGACGGCGCAGGATTTCCCCTCGTGCCCTGGCCACGCAAAGCTGACCAGGAAGATACCGACACTCACGATCGATGACCACACTGCGAGCGGCCTTTCGTAAGGTGCAAGTGACCAAGCCCAGGTGGGGTCGTATTGTTTCAAAGCCAACGCAATTGGAGGAAGGACCATCAATGTCACACTGCTCACGATGTTGGCCGCGATCATCATGCCCCATGAAAAGGGCCCGACGAATCGCCGGATGTAAAACAGTTCAACACCGCACGAGACGGCGAAAGCGATCCCGCACCAGAGCGGGCCGAGCGTGTACAGCGCCGGCCAGCCGATGGGGATCAGCAGCAGCCCAACAAGAGTGATCAAGAGATTCGCGCGAAGCGAGACCAGCAAGGCGTGCTCGCTGATCCTTCCGGCCGTGAGAAAGGGGCGTTCAATCAACGCCGCCAGCAGGCTGGCGGGAAAAGTGTAGGGCAACACGATTGAAACAACGCCGGGCCAAAACCAAACGTATGGTGAGAGGGTGTTCGCATAAGCGACGCGGCTCGCCACCAACACCAGGCTGACCGCCCCGAAGACCGTCCACCAACGAATGGGCTTCATGACGTTCCCCTCGTCTTGCGACAGGTCGTCTCTGTCCTCGCCGTCCACGAATCCCCCACGGAACGGGACCGGTGCAAAGCCGCGAAATCACCGTCTGGAGGCGCTCCCGCCGTTCGCCTCGGCGGCGTTTGCGTGTCGCGTCTCAACTGTGCCCCATTTGCGTCGCAGTAGACGGTGACCGATCACATTGCCCGCGATCATCCACGTCGCCTTCCAATCGGGACACCAAACAGCATAACAATCGGTTAGTACACTGTGAATACTTAGTCGCGAGAAAGGCCACCCTCTGCCGAAGCATTCGGCAAAACCTCGCCGAGCGCGCCCGGACAGTGTCCCCACCGAGGGCTATTGTCCTTTCGCGTTGGAACCAGCGCGGCCGCCGTCCCGAGCGGGCAGCTCGGCCGCCAGGATGTCGTCAAACCACACCGTGCCTCGGTGGCCGCGCAGAAGCAGATAGACGTTGACGTTCCGGATCGGCTTCTTCGGGTGGATCAGCAACTCGCCGTATTGCCAATCGGTCGTGCCGGTCTGGAAGGTGATGGCGTGGCCGTAGGACGGTGTGCCGTCGGTGTGGTAGATGTCCACGTAGATGGAGAAGCCGCGGTCGCGCACGCCACTGACCTCTTCGGCCTTCGCAAAGCCTCGAACGAAAACCGGACGCGGCGTTTTCTGGTTGAGCACGATCGTTTGCGAAGCTCCGCAACGCAGGCTCGCGGAGCCGTTCGACAGTTTCAAACTGTTTTGGCCGGAATGGGATTGGGATCGGTCGATCGTGAAGTCGCGTTCGTTTTTGGCCCAGCCAGTCCGTCCGGACTCGAAGCCAGGATTCACCAGACGGTTCCGCGAACCGGGGACGAAGAACAGAGACTGTCTCAGCTCCAACGGGCTGTCCAGTTTGGCCGAGACCACTCGGACGCCGATCGGGTATTGGCCCGGCTGGGCGCTCTGGCTGGCGACCACCGTCAGCGTTCGCTTTTCGGCCGACCGGGGACTCAATCGGCGCTCGCCTGTTCCAGCCGGATCTGGCAGGAAACGCCAGCCTGGCGGCAGTTCCGGTTGAATTGAGACGTCGGAGGCGGTTGAGCTGTGGTTAATCAGCTCGACGAAAAAACGGAAACGGCGGCCGTCGCCGGAGATGTCGGTCAGCCGCAAATTGGCTTCTAGCGCCGGCACGATCCGCAAGTCTGCGGTGCGTTGCAGCGGCAAGGCAAGCCCGGAAACAGCCTCAACCCGCGCCGACGCCATCAGATGGGCCGTCTTTCCGACACCGCCTTTTGGCGCCGTGACGGCGAACTCCACGTGCGAACGGCGCTGGCACTGCCAGCCTTCCGGCACTCGGAGGGCCGCCGT
>JAADHY010000519.1 GCA_013151585.1 Planctomycetota bacterium | reverse complement strand
GAGCTGGCTGCGATCGGTGATGGAGGCGGCGGAGAAGGCTAGCGGGACGCGCCGGTTCAAGATCGGAGCGTGCGACTGGTCGCTGCGGCAGCGGCACAAACTGCAGGCGTTTGACGTCGCGGCGGAAATCGGGCTGGACGGCGTTGAGGTTAGCTTCGGCCGGCCGGGCGTCGAGAACGACCTGCGGGACGCAACTGTTCGGAAAGCGTATCAAGACGCGGCCCGAAAACGGGGCCTGGAAATCTCGTCGCTTGCCATGGGCGTTCTGAATCAGATTCCCTATGCCGTCGATCCCCGCACCGAACGGTGGGTGGCTGATGTGGTCGACGTGCTCGCCGCTCTCGGCGTAAAGAACTGCCTGCTCGCTTTCTTCAGCAAAGGAGACATTCGGGGCGACCGCGCGAAGCAAGACGAGGTGATCCGCCGGTTAAAACGGGTCGCTCCGAAAGCCGAGAAAGCGGGCGTCGTCCTGGGTGTCGAAAGTCAGCTCAACGCAGATGACCACATTCGCATCGTGGACAGCGTTGCCTCTCCCGCCGTGAAGGTCTATTACGATGTTTGCAACATGAACCGTCTGGGCTACGACATTTACAAGGAGATTCGGCAACTCGGTCGTGACCGGATTTGTCAGTTTCACATGAAGGAGCGAGGCTGCCTTCTGGGAGATGGTCCGATCGACTTCCGTCGCGTGCATGAAGCGATCGAGGAGATCGGCTATCAAGGCTGGTTGATCATCGAAGGAGCTACAGTCAAAGGGAAGACGCTGGTCGAGTGCTACCAGCACAACCGGAAACTCCTCGAATCGCTTTTCAACGCGTGACGGAGACGCCCCAAGACCATCGGGATTCTGTCAGCGCTTCGTCCCTCCGGGATGCCTTGTGCTAGTTCGCACCGGTCCGTGTCCGTCCGTGTGATCCTCGACAACTAAGGAGCAACACCGATGAAAAACGATTTTCCCCAGAATCGCCGATTGTTCTTGCAAACAGGGACGCTGGCAGCAGCGGGTTGGCTGGCTGGGAAGAGCCTGTTGTCCTCCGGATCGGCGCTCGCGGCGGACCGGACGGACACTGCCCCTGACGCCGGCGACGGGAAACGCCCATTGAAGCTGGCGTTAGCGTCCTACACGCTGCGGAAATTCAGCCTTGAAGAGACCTTAGCCATGACCCGCCGCGTCGGGCTGACAGCGATCTGCTTGAAGTCTTTCCACCTTCCGCTAGATGCGTCCGAGAAGCAAATCGCCGAGACACGCCAGAAAGTCGCTCAAGCCGGGCTGACACTTTACGGAGGAGGCGTGATCGTACTGAGAAATCGGGAGCAGATCGACCAGGCTTTCGACTACGCGAAATCGGCCGGCATGAAGCGGATCATCGGAGCTCCGACCGTCGAGACGCTGCCGTTGATCAACGAAAAGATCCAACAGTACGACATCGAGGTGGCGATCCACAACCATGGCCCCGGCGACAAACATTTTCCGACGCCGGACGTGGCTTACGAAAAAATCAAGAAGTTCGACCCGCGCTTCGGCCTTTGTCACGATGTGGGCCACACGGTCCGCTATGGGAAGGATCCTGTAGCGATCACCGAAAAGTGCGCGGACCGCATGTTGGACGTGCACATGAAAGACGTGACTTCGGCGACCCGCAAGGGGCGCGCAACTCCGTGCGGCCGCGGCGTGGTTGACATCCCTACCCTGCTACGAGCTCTGATCAAGACCGGCTACAAAGGATACTTGGCCTTTGAATACGAATCCGATCCGAACGACCCGCTGCCCGGGCTCGCCGAGTCGGTCGGATACGTACGGGGCGTGCTGGACACGCTGTGAGCACTGACGCATTGAGTTGGCACCGGAAAAGTTCCCATCGGTCGAAAAAGCGAGACACCTGTGGAACAGCTCATTCCACCAGAATGGTTCATCGGCCTGCATTGGTCTGTGCTGATCGGGATCGCCGCCGCGGCGACTTACGGGCTGATGAACGGCGCTGATTGGCTGGTGCACGGTGCCTCGTACTTGGCACGAAGGCTGGGGATTCCCAAGGTGGTCGTCGGAGCCACGATCGTTTCGCTCGGAACGACATCGCCCGAGTGCGCGGTTTCCGTGATGGCCGCCTGGAACGGCCGGCCCGGTTTGGCCTTAGGCAACGCCGTCGGTTCGATCATCGCCGACACGGGACTGATCTTTGGCATTGGCTGCCTGATGGCCGTCTTACCGGTCGATCGGTTTCTTCTTTCGCGTCAGGGCTGGGTTCAATTCGGAGCAGCTTTGTTGCTGGCCGGCTTGTGTTATTCTGCTTTTGGTTGGCAGGGCGATGCGGCCACATTGGGCCGCGAAGTTGGGGCTTTGTTCCTGACGCTTCTGATTGTCTATATGATCATGTCCGTTCGGTGGAGCCGTCAGCGATTGAGAGGGTTGGCGACTGAACCGGATGCCTCAGTCCCGGCGCCGGTGGCATTGCCCGGTCCAGCGGACTTGCAATACGACGAGGATGACCCGGCGGAGGCGGCGCCCGCGGCGGTCGCTCCAGTTCCGGAACCGCCGCCACCGCCGACGGCGGCCGTGGGCGAAGCCAAGAAAGCTTCCGTCGCTTGGTTGCTGTCGCTGGTTGTGGTCGGTGCGGCCACGGTCGTCGTGACCAGCCACATACTGATCGAGTCTGTCTCGGAGCTGGCTCGCCAGTTTGGGGTGCCACAAGTCGTCATCGCCGCGACCATGGTAGCCCTTGGAACTTCGTTGCCAGAACTCGTCGTTGGGCTTACGGCCGTCCGGCAAGGCCATCCGGAACTGTTGGTGGGGAACGTAATTGGTGCCGATATTCTGAACGTGCTTTTCGTCATCGGAGCCTCGGCCGTCGCTGCCTCGCTGCCCATCCTGGACCCATTGGCCCGCGTCCCGCACATCTTTCTTGTCGTCCATCTGCCGACCATGCTGACGGTTCTCATTCTTTTCCGCGTCTTCATTTGGATCGCCTGCCGGCAAGGACATTTCAGCCGCTGGATGGGTTTGCCGCTGGTGACGCTCTATTGTGCTTATGTGGTGATTCAGTATGCTGTGAGCTGAGGCTGCAGACGCTGAGCGTTTTTGCCAAAGTCTCCGTCGGCCGTCTCCGCTGGACGTTTTCCCGTGGCGGCGGATGGGCCGTTGCTCTGGTTTGCAGGGAATTCCTTCGCGGGGACGATCTGTGACGTTTCCCGCCAGAAACATCGAGGTATTTGCGAGGTCATGACGGAATCCGAAAAGCTCCCCACGCTCAATAATGGGCAGGTTTACGATTGGTTCGAAACAGAAGTCCCTGCTCAGGAATTTGCCGGCAAACGGGTGCTGTTGCTTGTGCCGGACACGACCCGCACCGCCCCCATGCCGTTGCTGTTCGACGCCATTCATCGGCGGTTGGCCCCCGTGGTCCGTAAGCTGGACGTGATGGTCGCTTTGGGAACCCATCCGCCGATGCCGGAGTCCGAGATCTGTCGGATGCTCGGAATCTCGTTGGAAGACCGTTCCGGCCGGTTCCAAGACGTCGGCCTATTCAACCACGAGTGGCAAGCGGCCGACCAACTGATGCGGGTCGGCGAGTTTACGGAAAAGGACACGCGCGAAATCTCAAACGGCCTGCTATCGGTGCACGTTCCGGTGCTGGTCAACGCCCGGGTCGCCGAATACGACCGTTTGCTCGTGCTGGGGCCGGTATTCCCTCACGAAGTCGTTGGGTTCTCGGGCGGAAACAAATACTTTTTCCCCGGCATTTCCGGCCCCGATCTGCTCAACTTCTTCCACTGGCTCGCCGCCTTGATCACGAACGTGGAGATCAACGGCCGGAAATATACGCCCGTCCGGAACGTCGTGGACCGGGCCGCGGCGATGATCCCGGTCGAGCGGCGGTGTGTCGCGTTTGTCGTTGCTTTGGATGGCCGATTGCACGGTTTGTTTTACGGCACACCGGAATCGGCTTGGAGCGACGCGGCGGACCTGTCCGCTCGGGTTCACATCAAGCACGTCCCTCGGTCGTTTCGTCTGGTCGTCTCGTGCGCCCCGCCTATGTACGATGATCTCTGGGTCGCCGGCAAGTGTATGTACAAGCTGGAACCGGTCGTGGCCGATGGCGGCGAACTGATTATCTACGCGCCGCATATGAAGGAAATCTCCCCGACTCACGGCCGAGTGATCGAAGAAATCGGATACCATGTGCGGGACTACTTCACAAAGCAGTGGGATCGGTTTCGGCACTATCCCTGGGGCGTGCTGGCTCATTCGACCCACGTGAAAGGCCTGGGAACCTACGAAGACGGTGTGGAGCAGCCTCGCATTCAGGTGACGCTGGCCACGGGGTTGCCCGAGACGGTTTGCCGCCGGATCAATCTTGGCTACCGCGATCCCGCCAGCCTGGATATCGAATCTTACGCCAATCGCGAACAGGAGGGCGTTCTGCTGGTCCGCAAAGCCGGCGAACAACTTTACCGGGTGCGAGCCAGCCGCTGTTGATGGCCCGGACGGCGTCTTCGACTTCCCCGAACCGTGAAACCCTTTCTGGTGAAACACCGCCATGGATACGCAACAGCTCGCTCAACGTCTGGACTTCGCGCTGGAAATCGCAGATCAGGCCAGTCGACACATTCTGCGGTACTACCAGCAGGTCCAGTTGCAGGTCGATCAGAAACGCGACCTGACACCCGTCACAGACGCCGATCGCGGCGCCGAAGAAATCCTCCGTCAGCGGATACACGAGGCCTATCCGGCCGACGGCATTTTCGGAGAGGAGTTCGGAGAAGAACCGGGCCGGTCCGGATGCCGCTGGATCATTGATCCGATCGATGGCACGAAAGCGTTCGTCCGCGGCGTGCCGCTGTTTGGTACATTGGTCGCCCTGGAATGCCAGCGCGAGCCCGTGATGGGGGTGTGCCACTTCCCAGCCCTGGGCGAAGTGATTTATGCCGCCCGAGGGGCCGGAGCCTGGTGGCGACTGCCCAGCGGCGAAACGCGAGAAGCCCGCGTATCAGCCGTGGATAAGCTGGCCCGTGCCACCGTCTGCTACACCGAGATCGCAGGCTGGCAAGCAACCCGCCGGACAAAGAAATTGCTGCGGCTGTGCGACATCTGCGAATTGGCACGTGGCTGGGGCGATTGCTACGGACACATGATGGTCGCCACCGGCCGCGCTGACATTATGGTCGACCCGCTCCTGAACCCGTGGGACGCGGCTGCTCTGATTCCGATCGTTCGGGAAGCCGGCGGCCACTTCTTGGACTGGCACGGGCGCCTGACCGACGGCGCCGGCAACGGCATCTCCGTCAACGCCGCTCTGAAAGACGACTTGATTGCATTGCTGAACGGCTGAGTTAATCCACCCGCACAAAGCATGCTGGAAACCCCGCCCACTCCCCGCCCACGTGCCCTCCAAAGGCCCTCGCACCGACAAGCCGATCGTTCCACCGTCCGATCGTGTGGCGGCCGGTATAGCCTCCGCAAGCCAAGGCCGTGGCGAATGCGTTTCCAGGCAGAACCTGAGAGGGGACGGGAATTGCCAGACTCGATGGATTTCCGCCTCGATCTGGGGCATGACGGTTCGCGAGTTGCCGCATCTCGCCTG
>JAADHY010000312.1 GCA_013151585.1 Planctomycetota bacterium | reverse complement strand
TGGTCACGGCTCAGCTCCAGGCGTTGGGGGCCGCGATGCGCACTGTGGCCGCGCTCAACGCCGCCGGCCAGGCTCTAGAGAAAGAAAACTTCGAGAAGGCGGCCGAGGAGCTGGAGAAAGCGGAGCTGGAGAAACTAAAGCCGCGCGAGAAGAAGGCCGCCGCCGAGCGCTTGAAAAAGGTGGCCGAATCGATGAATGCGGCCGGGCTGGGACAGCTCAGCGACACCGTGACCGACCTGGTCGATGGCATCCAAAGCGGGCAAAGCAGCAAGGCTTGCGGGGCCTGTCGGCGGCTCGGCCGGCTGGTCAAGCGGCACGCGGTCCGCCGGCGAATCAACCGCGCGCTGCTCGCTCAAATCCGGAAACTCAGCGAATGCAAATCGCGCTGCCGGTCGGCCTGCCGCGTCTGCAGTTTGTGCCTCAAGATGTGCGGCGGGCAATGCCAAAGCCAGTGTAACTCGCTGGCTGAAGGCTTGAAACCCCAGCGGTCGACCAGTCCCAGCAACAATTGGGGCAAAGGTACTAGCGGAGCACTTTTCGGGGAAGCGACCGAGTTGGATGCCCGGCGAGCGTTCGAACAACTCACTGGCCAGTTGGGCGACGGCCCATCCGACACGGAAACGGAAAGCTCGGTCGAAGGCCGCGAGCAAGCCCGCCGGTCGTACCGCGAGGTCTATGAAAAGTACCGCAAGATGTCTGAAGCCGTATTGGAAAGCGAACCCATCCCCCTCGGCCACCGTCAAGTCATCCGACGCTACTTTGAATCCATCCGCCCGCAAAAGGAAGAGACTCTCAGGGAGCGACAGTAGTGACGGGGAAACGCGGGATATTGAAGCGATCCTCTCGGCGTTTCACTGACAGTTCCCGGAGTTGCAGCAAGAATTGATGGGGACGGTTTTCAGGCGACGGAGTCGGTGCGACGGCAACTTCGTTCGGTTGTTCTACCGCAAAAACGCAATCCACATGGCGATGGCATTGAGCGATCTTGCCAGAACGATCGCGTGGCATAAGCAGTTCTATCCCAAAGTGAGCTCAGAGGGCCTCCAGTACGTTCCGCAACCGTGGATGACTATCGCCGACGTCTTGGCCACAGTGGCCGCGAGCTCGGCAAGAAGATCACCGAGCAGGTCTTCCACCTGTGGGTGATCGACAAAGAGGAGGATTAAGGCACCCTAGTCGGGATGTGGAACGGATGTTTCGGTTCGTCCCGTAAGCGGAGGGCTGGGGGTTGGTGAGCGGTGCCCATCCTACGGGCTCCGGCCGCGGGCTCCGCCTACTCCGGGGCGAACGAGAAACGTCGCGGGAAGAAGGATCGCAATCGGCTGGGAAGACGCAAGAGAACCGGAGGCTGACGCCTCCGGTTCGCCATTTTTTGACACTCGTTGGAATCGGCGGCAAAGCCTGCTCGCCACGGGCTCACCTGTCGTTCGGCGGTGGGTCAATGCGATAGGTCTTGCCGTCCAGGTTGATCAGTAGCGGTTCGGAGAAGGCCAGGTAGCGGGCGAAGCGTCCGCCGGATTGGGCTGCCAAGTCGAAATATTTTTTGGTGAATTGCACGATCCGGATCGCGCTCTTGGCTTGTTCGGGCGTCACGGTGGCGTCTTGCCACACGCCGGCTTTCCAGTAGAACGTTTTGCCTCCGATACGACGGACCCGTTGGCGGCTGTCTCCCGCAACGAGTGCGCTTTCTGCCGCTGCCCGTGAAGGCTGAAGCGGAGGCATCCCTCCCACGGCTCCTGGCTGAGCTGCGGTCGGACCCTGGGAAGGAGCGGCAACCCTCCCGACTCCGAACCCTCCCAGCCCCAGCGGTTTGGCGGCCGGTGCTGCTTGCCTGGCCCCTTTTAGCCGCTGTTTGAAATCGCGCTGGAAGAATCCGGACGCTCCACTGCTCTCGGCCAGAAGTCGCTTTGTCGCCTCTCCCGCCCGCCGGATGTTTGCCGCGCGGTCGGCCAGCGGAGCGTCTTCTTCCGCCAAGAAAGACGTATACGGTGTGATGATGCCGTACCGCAACGACAACTCGACGAGCTCGTCCACCAGCTCCTGGTTGTGTCCCTTCAGGTCCAGCTCGTCGATAATCTCGCCGATCCGTCGTGTGGCCCATAGCGTGGCCACATAGGCATTCGTGTCGTCCGGTGAACGGTCGACAAACTCAGCCGGGAACTGGAACCGGATCGGCTGACCCGCCTGCATGCCTGACAGCGTGATCTTGGCCCGGCCCGGTTGCCGGTATCGGCCTACGACGATTAATTGCTCGCCGCGGAACAAGTCGGGCAGTTCGCGCGGGTAGATGCGGGCTACGGGCGGCGGAGCCGACGCCGGCCGGGCCGTATCGAACTCGAACTTCAGTGCCAAGTCCGTCATGACGGGCGACGAGAGCCGACTGGCCAGACGGGCGACCGGAGCTTCGATATCTTCGTTGGGTTTCACATAGATCGTCTGGCCGCGGTTTTCACGAGACAGCCGATCCAGCAGCCGGCTGTTGACGTCGAAACCGACACCGAAGCAGAACAGCCGAGCCGCCACGCGGTTGGCTTGTTTGGCGTTCTGAGCGATCCGCATTTCGTTCCGCTCGCCGGTGGTCGGGAGCCCGTCGGTTAGAAACAGCACGTAGTTGGGCCGCGACGAGTCGGTCAGCATGCCCAGAGCTGTGCGGAGCGCGGCGTCGATGTTTGTGCTGCCTCCGGCGTACAAGCCGTCGGCGAATCCACGGGCGGCGTTCAATGTCTCGACGTTCGCCTTCTGCAGCTCTGGCCGGAAGCTTTCTACCTCCGAGTCATACGCGACGATGTTAAACGTATCGTGGGGCTTGAGCTGGTCCAGCAAGAACTTCAGCGCCCGGCGGACCTGCTCGATCTTCTTGCCGCTCATGCTGCCCGAGCGATCGATCACGAAAACGACCGTTTTTGGCAGGTCTACCGCTTTCTTCGGTTTGATGTCTGGACTGGCCAGCAGCAAGAAGTAGCCATCCTCACCCGCCTTCGGCCGGTAACTGACCAGATTCATTCCCACCGCGCCTTGGTGCGTGCCGAACAGTAGCCGGAAGTCGTCCGGGCTGCGGACATTAAAGAGCGTCAGCTTGCAGACAGCGTGTTGGCCGTCCGGACGTTTGATCTCGATCGGATGGGTGGGGCTGTAAACGGTTTTGAGCGGTCGAGTCGTCTCGATGCGCACGGTGGCGGTCAATCGCTGGACGGGACGGCGAACGTGTTTGACGGTCCCGATCGGCAGCAACAGGTCAACCAAGCCATTGTCTTTGCGCAGAAGTTGGGAATAGCGAATCTGAACGGTGCGCGACTGGCCCGGCGCAACGGGAAAAACGCTGGTTTGCAGAAGGCCGCAGCCGAGGTATTCGAGCAGGGCCGGATCCCGCCGTCGTCGGACAATCTCTTCGTAGATACGACGGGCTTCGTCTTTTTTCATCAGCTTTCCGGCCAACTCTTTCCCATCCACCAGCAGGGTCAGCCCGCTGATGGCCGCGTCGGCCGGCACGGGGAAAATCAGCCGCGTTTCGAGTGTTCGGTTGCCGGTGTTTTTGAAGACCTGCGACATTTGGAACTTGGCCGACTGATCTCGCACGGTCACTTGGATATCGACCGATTCGATCTCGTAGGCGGGCCGCGGGGGGATGGGACGCGGTCGGGGCGGATGCGGCGGCAGAGGCGGATGCGGCGGTGGAATGATCACGTCTGTGTTCGTGACGATGATCACTTGAGCGGAACTGACTGGCGCCAGGATCAGGCCGGCCAGAGCGAGCAAAACGAACGGGACCATCGCACGAGCCTTCATTCCTGCCTCCTCCGCGTTTGTTTCCAAGCCGGGCGGCTGGGTTCCGGTATGAGAGAAGTGTCCGCTGGAAACTAGGACGCTTTCACACGCCGAAAGGTTCCCGGCTCTTGCCGAATAAGGTGGAAGGGCGGCCGCTACGGCGCGGTTTCGTCTTGGTCGGAACGTTTCGTCTCTTCGGCCGCTGTTTAGCGAGTTGGACGCCCTCAAGCTTAGGACGCGCACACTGCCAGGGCGCGGCGAATCGATCAGCCGAGATGGGAGGATCTGGGCAGGGGCTCCGAACGAGGTAAATGCGGCCAGCCTCGTTCCCTGTCGGCGGCGTCCGGCCGGTAGTATCGTTCTTTCCCCGGACTACCGCTCTGTCAGGGGGACCACGGCGGTGACCTTCAGCTCCCGAGACGAAAGGGGGCGAGACAAGTGGATCGCCAGCCGGGAGCCGCGATTCTCTCCGTAGACCCACACCTCGGCGAAGACGCCATCGGTGGCGGCCCGGGCTACGAAACTCGGTGCCCCCAGCGTCTTGCGGACTTGTTCGGCGGTCATTCCCTCGACCACTCGTCCCTCGCGCATCGCCTGGACGATCCGCCCTTCCGGAGTCTTGGCGAACTCTTCTAACGTTACCCATCGCTGGCCGGCACGACGATATCCGCGTCGCTCCAGTTCCTTGGCGATTTCTGGGGCTTCTTGGCTGAGCCGGTACGCTTCCACCAGCAGCTTGACGGCTGTCTTCGTGTCCTGCAGCAACGTCTCGTATTCCCGGGCGAGTTGGCGGAGGCCGTCCGGCCCGTCTTGTCGAAGCACCTTTTCCCGGGCTTGAAGCCAGCGAAGGATCAGGACTCGAGCTCGCTCGGGTTGGTTCTGCTTTTTGAAGAGTTCGACCAGTTCGAGCATTTCGCTGCGAGACGCTGTGGCGATGTGAGCTGCGCGGTAAGCGACCCCCTTTTGACGGAATGCCGTTGCCGTCTCGCGATATTCGGGAAGCTGGGTTTCGATCTGGTCGGCGATTTCTAGACCATTTCGGCCGTCGGGAGCCGCCTGTTTGAGGATGGCTGCCAGAAGAATCTCGTTGTGCAGGATTCGATGCAGTGTTTGGCGGGTCGACGCATCGGCCTTTTCATAGGTCGGTAGCGGTGCGGCCAGATACCGCTTGCGCAGCCCGTCGACAGGCTCAGTGAGCGGCGTTTTCGCTCCCGGCAACTTTTCCGCCACCGTCGATGCGAGCTGTCGCAAACTATTTGCATCGTCGCGGCGCTGGGCCTGTCGCCACAACAGGACACACGCTTCGTGAATCAACGAAAGCTGGACGGATTGGTCCAGCCCAAATCCCGCCGCTTTTTCAGCCAGAGCGAATAGCGCGCGGGGGTCCCCTTCGCGCAAACGCGATCGTTCAATGCGTAAGCCATCGCGATAGAGTTTGCGAGCTTCCTGAGCCAGCTCGGCATCCTGATAGAACTTCGCGCGCTGCTCGGCCCAGGTCGCCAGTTGGTACCATTCGTCCGCTTTCGCGGGATCGAGGCGGCTTCGCTGTTGCCGGAGTCGCTCCAAATCAGTCGGCAGTTCGAACAATTCTTCGATCAGGAAAAACAGTTTGCCGTCTTCACGCGTCAACCGGCCGGAGACTTCCACCGTGCGCGACCGTCCGGTGAGTTTGGGCAAGTCTTTGCGCGATCGAAAGCTCAGATCGCAGTTCTTGAAGCGGAGCAGATTCCTTCCCATCAGAGCGTAGCGGCCCTCGATGCGCAGGTGCCGTCCGAGCAGCTCCGGCCATTCGCCTTTCAGCTCGTTGAATTCCTCAACCGACAACACTTTCCCCGCCGCGCGGGTCTCACCCCCCGTCCCGACCAGCAACACAGCGGCCAGCATCAACGAGCACAGGCCTCTTACGGTTTGATTCCGATTGTTTGGGATTGCCATGATAGCAATTCTTTGACGTGCTGTTCGCTTTGCGCATCAATTGCGCGAAAACCCAGCGTGCAATAGTTTGCGTAATCCGACCAAAGAAAGCCCGAACGTGGCTCGAAGACGATGGCCCAGTGTTCGGACTTCCCATCCAGCAAGCGACAGGCTTGCAACTCGGCAGCGAAAATCAGCTCCACGCCTCGCTCATCGGCCGACGATTGTTTGTTGGCCAGCGCCGACCAGTCAAGCTGCCGGAAGACATCCAGATCGGCGATCAGCTCAACCGGCCGCCCGCCGACCATCAGCGGGTAATCGACGATGAAGTGCTCTTCCTCTTTCTCGCCGGAAGACCGGCGGACGCGCGTATGCAGTACGACCCATGCAAAGCGCCCTTTCATCTCGGCCTGCCAAGCCGAATCTCCCTGTTTGCGATGCACGGTATCCGCTTCCGTGACCAGTTCGAACAAAGTTTTTGGGCACAGGCGGCTGGCGGCTTGACATTCGCGATACCTTTGACGGGTCACGCGAGCCAATTGGTCGTCCCGGCCGATTACGTCCAAGGCGGCAACGGCCTGAGCGAATGCCTGGTGAGCCTCCAACAGATCACCGTTTCTCAACGCCTGCTCGCCTAGCTGGACCGCCTGTTTGAATTGCACCTCCGCCCGTTCTCGCGCTCGGGACCGATGAAGCCAATAGCCTGTGCCTGCTACAACGACGACAACGCTGAACATAATCAGCCGAAACGGTGTGAGAGCCCGTTGAAGACTTTCTATCGAGCGGGTCCACCACGATTTGGCCGCCTCGCTGGTTCGTCGTCTGGCCGCTCGTCCGAACTGGCGAACGCGTCCGGTCACATCCGTGAGCACTTGTGGGAGGCCGGCGGGCGCGGAAGAACCCGTTTTCCTTTTCTTGCGGCGAACGGGCGGCGGATAAACGCTGATGGGCAGGATGAAGAAGGGCTCCCCGCAGCTCTTGCACAAGACTCTTTGACACCGGCTGCGCCGCGTGCCCCGAATCGTCTCACCGCATGGACAGAGCAGCTCGAAGGGAACCGGCTCTTGCTGAGCCGACCGATTCAACAGGTGTGTCGCCTTCTCCCGCCACTTGGCCATCTCGCAGCTTCTTTGTTGCATTTGGCGCGGCTCGCCATCGCGGCGTGCCCCGAGAAAGGCACCGCGGCCGCGGCCTAAGGGAAAAAACGGTGAGGATATCCCCGACGAAAGGTTCGCGATCCGTCCGCAGACCGGCTGCGTCCTTCCTCTGCCGATTATCCGGGCCGTATCGGATTTGGTCAATCGCCGAGTCGCGAGCTTTGTCGCGACTGCGGCGTCTGAAATTGAGCCAGGCGACGCCGAGTCGCTCGTCTCAGTCGGCCTCTGCGCCGGCTCCACGGCGAGCCAACCGGACGCGGATTTCCGGTGAAACCGGCGGCAACAGCCAGCCGACAACGTCATCTCTGGGCGAACGGACGCAGCGGCCTCAAAGGTTTTGACCTTACCGATTCTGTGAGCTATATGCCACAAGACGTTGCGCTGTTTCCTTTTCGCATCAGAAACAGACCCGTTCGGACGAATGGCGGCTCGCCGTCAAGTTCTGCGGCCGGATTGCGTAAGAGTGTTTCTGCAATCGAGTCAGATTGACTCACACGGGCCAGGCCGCAAAGAAGCACCTCGCGCAGCGTCCTTGCAATAGCACTTGCCGTTACCGCGGCTAGACGGGGCCGGCGACGGCGGCAACAACCAACCGCGAGGACCGTCCGGACGGACCTGATATCGATGGGGGCTTTCATGCTCAGTGTGTCAGAACCGATTTCTGCCAGCGCGATCCGCAGTTCGGTCTCCATGTTGGTGCTCGAGCCGCTCCAGGAGGATCGCCTCGATCCGATCGTGCTTGGGCCGGGCAAGACGACGCTCGGATCGTCCGATTCGTGTACGGCGGTCTTGAAGGTTCCGGGGGTCCAACCGCTGCACTGTTCGATCTTCCGGGGCGCGCGTCGGACTGTGCTGAAAGCATGGGATCCACGAACTTGGGTCAACGATGCACCGGCCCAAGAAGAATTGCTTCGTCCCGGCGATCGTATTGCCATCGGGCCTCTCGAATTCCGCGTGCGCGAGGCCACGGTGGATGAGCTGTTGGATCATGTGCCCGTCGCGAAGAACAACCCCTTTGTCGGCACGTCTTCTTCGGTTTCCACACTGCCGTCGGAGCCGCCGAGGCGATCGGTCGGCGCCCGTGTCGACCATGGAGCGAGCGGAACGCGGAGTCTGAGCGAAGCCATTCGTCAGGCGATCGCTCTGGGAGTCCTTCCTCCGTTCGCCGACGAACTGCTGGCGGATCGCAGCAACTCCGAACCGGCGCCCGGCCGGCCCCTCAGCGAGCTTCCTGGCTCCGCGGCGCGGCCCGGACAGACCGAAGAGCAATACGAGCAAATCCGAGAACAGCTTTGCCAGAGCTTGGAGGCTCTCAACCGCGAACTGGCGCAGCAGCGTCATGAATTGGAAGCCGCTCTGCAAGACATTCGCCGTGCCAGCGACATGGCTCGAAGCCGAGCCGTCAACCGCAGCGCGTCGAGAGCCGCAGCGAATCCCCAGCTAGACCGTCTGCTGGAGGCCTTGCGTCAGCTCGACGAGCGGTTGAGCGCCGTCGAGCGATCTTTGCAGGAAAAAACATCTCATGGCTTTTTGCCAGCCACTGCGACCGATAGGGCTGAGACCACTTCGCATGAGGACCAGTGCCATCCGGACGCCGCTGCGACAAGCACAAAGGAAAGGCCGGACGACGAAAGTCCGGCCGTTCCTAAAGCCCCGGCAGCCGGTGAGGAGTCGGACGCTTGCGAGACTCGGCTCCAGCCTCGAACGGCGCCGGAACCGACGGCGTCTGCTGTCTCCGATCCTGCGACAACCGAATTGAGCGTTGCGCTGGAAGAGCTTCGGGCTGTTGTCCGCGCGGAGGGACAGAGCCTCCAGCACAGCCGTGACGAACTGAACACGTTGCGTCGGCAGTACGCAGCCGCGCGACAGCAGCTCTTGGAAGAGCAGTTACGCCTGGAAACGGAGCGGGCTGTCCTGAACGAAGAGCAGGCGGTCGCTGAAGAGGATGGGGCCGAACTTGAGGCTCGTTTCGAAGAACTGCGGGAGCGGCAACGAGAACTGCAGAAGGAGCGGGAAGCTCTTCAGGCGTTCCGGGAAAGCATCGAACTAGTCGAGCGGGAACTGGAGGCCGTCCGAGCCGAAGTCGACAGAACCCGCATCGAAGTTCGCCAGAACGAGCAGACTTTGCGCGATAAGAGATCGCAGCTTCAGCAGCTTCAAACGGCGGCGCTGGCCGAACGGAAGGCTCTGGCTCGCGAGTTGGACGAACTGAGCGAGCAACAGGAGCGACTCGGCAACGAGCAAACGCAACTCGAGCGGCAGCGCGAAGAACTCGTGGCGCGGCGAGCAGAATTGGAAACTCGGCGCAGCGGCCTGCAGCAGCAGTGGCAACAGCTCCAGCTCGAACGCGAAGCCATCGAAGACGACCGAAAGACGATCGAAGCAGAGCTGGCAGAACTTGACTTGGAGGCCGAGAAGCTTTCAGAAAAGAAACGCGAGCTGGACCAAGAACGCCATCAACTGACCGAGCAGCGGGCCAAGCTCGAAGCTCAAAAGGCGGATGTCGATGCAGGACGTCGCAAATACGACGCCGAATCTGCGGAACTGGCGCGCGAAGCGCAGCGGCTGCGCTCGGAAGCGGACGAATTGCAGGCTGAGCAGGAGTCATTGCAAACTGCCGAAACCGAGCTACAGCAACGTCGGGAAGAGCTTCAGCAGCAGCGGGAAGAACTGGAGAGACAGAAATCGGAGCTTCACGCGCGCAGTGAGCAGCTTGAACAGGACGAACGCACCGTGGAGGCGGAGGCGGCCGAATTGGCGGAGGCTTTCGATCGGCTGGAAGACGAACGATCAAGGCTCAAGCAGCGTGAGGCGGAATTACAGGCAGCTCAGCAGGACTTGGTCACTCGTCGCGAACGCCTTCACGACGAACAGACTGAGCTTCGCCAGCGACACGATCAGGTGCAGCACGAACTGGCTTCAGCGAACGAGGAGCTGAAGGCCCTCGAAACTGAACGACACGAGCTCGAAAGCAGCCGCAGCGAACTGGAACGCCTGCAAGAAGAACTCGCCAATCGCCAAGCCGAGTTGGAGGAAGTGCGCGTCGCGCTGCAGTCTCGCCGAGTCGAGCTCGAACAGCGGCAGAAGGAGCTGGAGGACCTGCGCGATCGGACTGAGCACGAAGAGACGACGCTTACAGCAGAGCTGGAATCCGTCGAGGAAGAAATCCGGCGAACGGAACAAGAGCGCGAGCGGCTGCAAACACAACGAGGCGACGTGGATGAAAAACGACGCACCCTCGAAGACCGACGCGGTGAATTGCAGCAGAAACGCCGCGAGCTGGAGGAATTGCGAGGCGGCCTGTCGGACGAAGAGGCGACGCTGAACAGCGAGCTGGCGGCCGTCGAGGAAGAGATCCGACAAGCGGAGCAAGAGCGCGAGCGGCTCACGAGCCGGGAAGACGCGTTGAAAGAGAAACGGCAGTTACTACAGGTCCGCCGGTCCGAACTGGAAGATAAACGGCGCGGATTGGAATCGCTCCGGACGAAACTCCGTGAGCTCGAGTCGTCGCTGACCGTCGAAACCGAAGAGCTGGAACGCGAACGACAGGAGTTGCTGGCTGAAGAAGATGAGTTGAAATCTCAGATGGCTCGGACCAAAAGCCATCAAGAGACTTCTTCAGACGGCGATGTTCCGCGCAGTGGCGGGGAAGTCGAATCGCAACAGGAACCAATCGGTCCGGCCGATGAGTCTGCTGACGAGGCCGACCGCGGGTCGTCCGGCGGGGAGGCACTCCGAAATGAAGCGGTCGAAGAAGTTCTTGCCAGGCTGCGAGCAAAGTACGAGAAGCCCGAAAAGCCCAAGACCGGCTCCAACCCCCGGGCCACCGACCGGCCGGCCGGTTGCGCGACTCAGTTGATCACAGCCAAATATCTGAGAGCAGCCAGCGTCGGTGAGGCCACATCCGACGGCGAGTCGTCCGAATCGAAACCTTCGACGGGTTCGCAGATTGGCCCAGACGTTTCCGCGGCGGCGTGTGCTTGCAGCTCTAATGTGATTGTGGAAGACGCTACAGACGAGCTCTCGATTGCCAAGTACATGAACTCGCTCTTGGAACGATCCCGGGAACGGCAGCGAGCAACGACAGACGGCTCCGATACGGGACACTGCGCGTCGAGCGACGGCTTTCGCGGCGACCAGCGGGACGTCTGCGAGCAGGCGACGGCCGAAAAGACGCCCTCAGAACAAGACGCAGAAAGTCCGTATGAACCGGGCGATAATCCGGCCGATTCGGAAAGTGTGGAACCGTCGCCTCGCAGTGAAGAAGTCCGGGAGAAGCTGCGAGCAAATCTGGATTCGTTGAGAGAGGTCGCCAACCAGTCCGCACGCAGCGCAATCGCGGATTCGCTGTGGCGTCGGATGGGAGGCTCGCTCGCTTTGAAAGCCGTTTTGACGGTGGTCCCCGGCGGTCTGGCCGTGTGGTTCTTGATTCTTGCGCAACGAATGGGATGTTCGTCCATCTACCTCAAGCTTGGCTGGGCCTGTGTGGGCATCGGCGTTCTGATGGGTATCGAACTGATTCGGTCCTTCCTGGTGCTTCGGCGGCTGATCAAGATCAGACGCGGCGAAGTTCGATTGGCGTCGGACGCGGCGTCCCTGGGGTTACTCGAAAAACTCGCAGCCGCCGAAGTGCAGTCGAACGGCGTGGAAGCCGAGCAATCCGAGGCGTCGAAAACGCCATAGGGCTGTGTCACAGCAGAGAGGTTGGATTGTGGTGCGGACGTTCTCGCCACTTCTGGCAGGCGAGACGCTTGCACGACAACCGTTCGATATCCGACTTATCCGAATTGACGAAGCACAGGGATGTGCCTCGGCGTGGTTGTGCCGGTCCGAGTATGGACGGCGCTAAGCAGAGCCTAACGGCGCTG
>JAADHY010000761.1 GCA_013151585.1 Planctomycetota bacterium | reverse complement strand
CCCCGGTCCCGATCCGTCGTACCGCCGAGCCTCCGAGGCCCCCCGCCGCAAATCGCCGTATTCTTCCCCTTCGGTGCGACTGTCGCGGACTCGATCCGGTTGTGCCGGATATTCCGGTTAGGCAAGGCGGAGCATAGCTACCAGTTGATCCGGGTTTTTGGGTTTTCTGGCTAGTTCTCGAAAACCGGAGCCGAAAGGCCCCACGCCGTTTGCAGCCCTTTGCGGTACGTGCCGATCAGAAGAGATGTGCCGATCGCACCGGTTGCGCCCCGCATGCCGAGACGGCCGGTGGGTTCAGGGAATGATCCATCTGGACGGGCCTGGGGATCAAGGATTGAGGGTATTTGCGTGGAGACGCGAAATGAAAAGCAAGCAGGTCTGGTTGTTTGCGTGCATGGCCTTGGGATTGGCTCCGGCGGCCGGCTGGGCCGATGACAGGCCCAGTATCGGTCGGACGCGGATTTCGGATTTGACCCCGGCGATCGCGGTAAATCGGAAAGCGGCGGAAAGGCCCGTGGCCTGGAACGATGCTCCCCCACCGCCTCCCACACCCGATGCGCGGCCGACGCCGGACTCGAAAAAGATGACGCCGACCTCTGCGGCGAATGACTGCCAAGCCAACGAGCCCTGTGAGGCTGGTGAGTCGGAGTGCGGGGAAGAAGCGTGTTGTCCCCCCTTCTGGCAGCATCGAACGGGCGTATATGGCGAGTTCATCTATTGGTCGCCCCGCGAGATGGATTTGCGGTACGCCACCCGCGTGGACGGCACGATCGCCAGCGCCATCCCTCTGGCTCCTCCCGCAACGGCGGATCCGACGTACCAACCCGGATTTCGGGTGGGAGGCGCGTACGCCCTGGACTGCGAGCAAAGCATCACGGTCGACTACACATACTACCGAAGCGATACGACCGACCAAATCTCCGCTACCGGAAACGGACAATGGATTCGTCCCGACACCGTCCACCCGAATACTCTGACCGTGGCCTCTGACCGATTGCTCGCCGTCGCCAACTACGACACCTGGTTCCAGATGATCGATTTGAATTACAAACGAGTGCTGAGCCATTCGGATGACTCGGTCGTGAACTATTTGTTCGGCGTCCGGTATGCCGAGTTGGACCACGATTTCACGGGCACCTACACGAACTTGGACGTCATTACCGTCACCACCGACATCAATTTTACTGGCATCGGTCCTCGTTTAGGCCTGGACGCCGAGCGGCTGCTGACGTGCAACATTTTCGGATACGGACGAGTGTTTGGGGCCCTGTTGATGGGAGAATTCCGATCTGACTACTTGCAGCAGCAAAATACGATCATCACTCAGGCCACGACCGGCTTCGATGACGACCGGGTTGTCCCCCAGTTGGAACTGGAGTTCGGTCTGGGCTGGCAAAGCAAGTGCGGACGGTTGCGTCTGTCAGCAGGCTACTACGTTGGCGTGTGGTTCAATACGGTCACGACGGCAGAGCTGATCGAAGCCGCTCAGGCGGACAGTTTTAATAGCGTCAGCGATACCATCGTCTTCGACGGCCTCACTGCCCGGGCTGAGTTACGATTCTGAGTCTTACTGCAAAGATCCACTATTTCCCCGGGTCGTTTCAGAAGTGACTGAGCCAGCAGCCATCCTCCGCAGAGGGGGATGGCTATTTTTTTTCGCTTGGTCCTGTCGCAAAATCACCGCGCCCGTCCCAACTTCCCGTCGATTCAAACTTCTTTTTCGAGCCAAGAGAATGCGCTTTCCGTCCTGCATAGCGCATTCTCACCGCCCCCAGCACCTCCTGATCGCCCCACCACTCCCATCCCTCCCACTCCCCCAGTCAGCACCCAAAATCCCCGGCCACGACACCAGCCCCGCCGATTCTACAGCTCATCTTTACACCACTGCTGGCAATCCAGGAAATTTGTGACGGCTTGAAAGATTTTGCCAATTTTTCATTCACTTTCTGGATGTCGCGTGGTAAATTCGGAGACTATGATCTGGCCCGCTTATCTTGCCCTTTCTCTCTGAGTGGGCCATGTTGTGCGGGCCGTGTGTTTTGTCGGACTGGCAAGACGGATAGGAATGTCAGAATCCGAACCCAGCGGCTAGCATCGCTTGCCATGTCGCAATGTGGGCATGTCGCAGCGTGGGAACGCAATGGATATCCAGTCCAATCGGTGGGCGGCAAGGATTCGCGTGCTCAACCGGAGTGATCATCTCTTGAGTTAAGCGCAAGGGGGCGTGTCATGTTTGCACGAAGGTCTTTGTCGCGTCGGTTCAGTCTGCGTCGAAGGTTTCGGAGTTTGGCTCAGACTTTGTTGTTCGCCATGCGACGGGGGCGTCAGCGTCGGTTGGGCCGGCTGAAGCGGCGTAACCGTTTGGCTTCCGTTTTTCATCACATCGTCGACACCGGCGCCCTGCTTGCTCCAACTGTTGAAGGGCTGGAAGATCGGACGCTGCTTTCCGTCACCCCGTCTTTGACCGGCACGACGGTGACTTTCACCGGCGATGCCGCCAATGACTCGTTGGCTTTGCGTCAGGAGGCGAGCACTGGCAATCTTCAGTACAGTACCGACGGAGGAACGACGTGGTCGGCCGACTTGGATCCCGGAACCGCCGGGACTCAAAGCCTTCTGGTTGCGAACATCACCTCGCTGACGGTTTCGCTCGGCGGCGGGGACGACACGCTCACGCTCGACTTTTCGAACGGCGTACCCATTCCCCAGACCGGAACCACTTACGACGGCCAAACCCAGACGAACAGCGACTCGCTTGTCTTGACCGGCGGATCGGTAGACGGTGTGACCCATCGCTTCGATTCCGCCTCGAGCGGACGGGTGACGGTCTCGATCTCCGGAACCAGTTACGTGGTCGACTACCAAGGGTTGGAGCCGATCACGGACAACCTCGCCGCCGCGAACCGGGTTTTCGACTTTACCGGTGGATCGGAGACGATCACGCTTCAGGATGGTGGTGGCGCTGGCCAGTCCTACATCGACTCGACTCTGGGAGAATCGGTTACTTTCGCCAATCCGACCGCGTCGCTCACACTGAACGCAGCGGCCGGCCTCGGTCCGGATACCATCAACCTGCTGTCGCTGGATTCCGCCTTCGACGCAGACATACTCGTCAACCTGAGCAATAGCGGGGACACGGTCAACGTTACCGGCATGACCGGCACGACGAATAGCTACGCTATCGCTGGCGGTCTCTCGAGCGACACAATCAACGTGCAAGCTGCTGCGGTCACTCGGCCGTTGAGCGTCGGCGGCGGGCCGGGGAGCGACACGATTGCTGTGACCGGTTCGCCTGCTAACGAGACTTGGACCGCCAGCATGCCTACGGCGACCATCAGCGGCTTGGCTGGTGGCCAAACTATCACTCACGGACAGGTAGAGACACTGACGTTCGATCTCGCGGGCGGCATAGACGATTTGTATACCATCGGGACGTCGAAAGACGAAGCGTACGTCTATACTCCCGACGTGACGGCGAATACGAGCACCTTTACGGGATTCGACACGACAACGCAGTCCGTTTCGACGGTCACTTTTACCGGCGTTGAGAACACCTCGTTCCATATCGATGGAAATGGAGGCACAGACACCCTTCAGATCATCACGCCCGGGACGGAAGCCGTGACTGCGTCCTTGGACGCCGTGCAGGTCGGTTCACGTGTGCCAATTGAATTTGTCGGCATTAGCTCCGGCCAGATCACGGGCGGGCTGACGGGTCTGACGTTGAACGTCTCGTTGGCCGGGGGTACGACGCGAATCGAGTCGGGAGGCGCATCCAACGCGGGGGCCTTCACCGTTCAGAGCGGGCCGCGTTTTACCTTCACCGGCCTTTCCGCCGGCGCGCCGATCACCGTCAATGGCAATTCGGGCGACGACCAGTTCATTTTCGACAACCTGGGCACCGCATTGCTGAACGCTCAGATCACGTTCAATGGTGCCGGTCAAACCACAGGGGACTCGTTAAAGCTGACCCGCACGAGCGGGTCGCTGGTCGTAACCAACCAAGGGCACACGGCCACAGGCAGTGGCTCGGGAACCATCGCGCTCGACAGCACGACCACGATCCAGTACACGGGCCTGGAGCCGATCTTCGACGATATGCCGGCGACGAACTTTACGTTCAACACACCCGCTAACGCGGCCGATTCGGTCGCTTACGAGAACGGTGGCTCGGCGACAGACACCCATCGAATCCGCAGCACGACGGGCGCCTTTGAAACGTACGAGTTCCGCAACAAAGCCAACGTGACGGTCAACACGGGCAGCGGCGCAAGCGATGGTGCCGACACGGTCACGATTTCCACGACGCAGTCAGCCTTGGGCCTCACCACCCTGGCCTTCCAGACCGGCGCCGGCGATGACGCCATGAGCGTGACCTTGCCATTCAACGGTGGGGTGACGCTCACCTCGCTGAGCGTGGATGGCCAGGCGGGCTCGAATTCACTAACGATCGATGGTCCAACGGGAGCCTCGAATGATACGTACGCCGTCACCAATACTCAGATCACCGTCACCGGCCAACAGACGGTCACTTACCAGGGTATCAGCTCGTTGAAAGTCAACACCGATGAGGGAGCCGACACCGCCGCGGTGAACCTGAACGGAGCCGGAATCCCTGGTACGATCGAGATCGATGGCGGCGTCACGACGGGCACAGTCGCCCTCACTGTCACGGGTACAGCGGGCGACGACACCTGGACGGTGACTCCCACCCATCCCGGCATGGCGAACGATACCGTCGTCCAGATTGGCGGCGTTTCCATGGTGCGGGCACGCGAATTGGCTGGTGATTTAGTGACATTGCAGGATGGTGGCGGCCTCGACGGTGTGACCGTGGTTGCCCGCAGTACAACGGGCCAAGGCGGCGCGCCCGAGGTGACGGATGGTAACGACACAATCACCGTCACAGGGCATGGCCAGGGGACAGACCAACAGATTGCGATCACGAATGCGACCCAAGGGAGCTTAACGACAGTCGTGCTGGCCGACAACCAGTTCACGGCGGGGTTGACTGTTCTTGCGGGCAACGAATCAGCCAGCGATACGATCACCGTGCAGCCAAACGTGGACCGGGCGGTGACCGTTCAGGGTGGCAATCCGGCGGCACCTACGGTGGGAGATCAGTTAACCGTTGACGTCAGTCACGCGTCGGCTGCAGGCGCCACGCTGACGGTGACCGGCGTCAGCGCGGGGACGTACGCCTTTACCGGCGGCGCCCAGGACGTAAGTTACACCAGCATTGAGCGGACGCAGACCAGCGGTGGCACGGCAGGAGCGACCGTGCGGGCGGGCGGCGGTAATAACGCGATTACCGTGAACCTGGACGGCGGCGACCTGGTGGTCACCATCGACGGGGCTGAGGCATATCGCGCAGCGGCCTCGTCGGTTAACGCGATCGCGATCGAGGGGGAAGCAGGCGACGATACCCTGACCGTCGATTTTGCTGGAGGACTTCCTATCCCCTCCGGCGGGCTGACCTTCGACGGCGGCGCGAACGGAGCCGGCGGCGACTCGATCGTTCTTCAAAACGGCTCGGCCACTGACGTTGTCTATACCTTCACCACCGCGAATGACGGCCAAATCGATCTCGACGGAAACACGATCAACTTCACTGGACTAGAACCGGTAACGGACAACCTG
>JAADHY010000294.1 GCA_013151585.1 Planctomycetota bacterium | reverse complement strand
CAGACGGCGCTCCGTGAAACACTACCGCCGGGGTGCCCCAATTCCGAACCGAGGCGCACCGGCTCCCTTGCCGACGATCGCCTCAAGGCAAACCAGCGCCCGCCAACAATCTCTTTCATAGGCGATCTGCCTCTTCCCGGTTCGGACGCTTTCAGAATTCGCCTGTCACCTCGTTGCCGGACCGCGTCGCTAAAGCCTGGAACGTTGTTTGGTCGATCGATTCGGTCACGAATCGAACGCGACCGTCGCCGAACAGGAAATGCACCCCACCCGTGTGATGACTGCTGAAATCCTCGAAGTGCGTGGCCGGGTGGTTCGGCCGGTGGCCTGCATGCGCGAGGATTCGAGCATGCCGCTCGGCTCCGTTTGGTACAACGCCGACCCACGTGGAGTACCAATCCAGGTTTCCGTCCGTTTTGCGTTCCCCCACGAGGAACGTATTGCTGAGTCCGTCGGTGATATCGCGGAATCGCACTCGGCTGTTGTGGAAGAAAACACCGTCTCCGCGGCAGGTTTGCCCCGGCGGAAGCGTGTCGCAGATGTGCAACCGCGCGACGCCGAAGGACGCAACATAGTTGGCCGTCGGAAGGGTCGCAAGCACCGTTCCGGGGTCGCCGTCTTCTTTGAGGTCCCAACGCTCGGGCGACGGATCGGACGGGCAGCGGAAGACCGACAAAACGGCCTGTCGCACCGGGGCGTTGGCCGGATCGACGACGGAGACTCGAAAGTCGCAGCGTTCAAATAGGGGCGACTGATCCAGCATCGGCAGGAGCATCGGAGCCCAGCCCCATCCGGGACCGGCGTTGGCATCCGGCTGACGCGCTGCGTTGACGCCGATCCAGCCGGACGGCAGCGTGCGGTAAATGTCGTGGTAGTTGTGCAGAGCCAGGCCGATCTCTTTGAGCCGATTGCGGCACTGGGTGCGGCGAGCCGCCTCGCGAGCTTGCTGGACGGCTGGCAATAACAAAGCGATCAAGATCGCGATGATGGCAATCACAACCAGCAATTCGATCAAGGTAAAACCTTTCGCATTTTTTTTCGGAAAATACCTCGTCATACGTCTTCTCCTGAGTTTCGATCGGTCAACAAACCGCTTCCCGATGGACATCCCGAGGCCGGCTTTGTCGAGCGGACCGCAGCCCGGCTCCGTTCGCCCCCGTTTTCACACGGGAGCAGCCGAAGGGGCAGAGCACGTCTTTCGCCTGGGGGAGCGGTTATTGAACACCTTTCTCTGTCGCGTGAGTTTCGGCAGAGCCGCCGAATGCGCAGCCGGACAGGCCTTCGGACTCCCTGTACCGACTCAGCAATCTAAGACGATCATGGCCGCTCTGATCTCACAAGCCCCTCGATCTCGTCGATCGCGCCGCACGACGTTGCGGCGTGGGCGCATTGAACCGGCGCGGCACAACCGCCGACATGGCGCTGGGAGAGGGGCGGGAGAGAGCGAGCCCGTCAGCGAGCTCACGCGACGAGAGGAGGAGGACGCGGACAGAGAGGCAAATAGAAAAGCAGCGACTGGAAAACCCGGGTTGCTTCGACAAGGCGTTTGAAGCCGCCACGACGAAAGGAAAATCGAATCTTCCCGGGAGGCGCTGGGTTCTGCGAGAGAAAACGGCAAAGCACGCAGACGCCCGAGTGATCGCCGCGGCGAAATTTGTCCCGATCGGGCGCTGAAATCGCCGCGTTCTGATACGAGGCATCCCCAACGATGCCAGCCGACGCCGCGAGCCAGCTCAGAGATTCCAAGCCACCGCACTGATTCCGCGCGTGCCAATGCCCGGCTGAGATGCAAATCGCCAGCCCGTAGAGCAACAGCACGGCGGCTGCAGTTCGGGATCTCTTCTTTGCGGCGAACTCCACAGACGAACTCCTGAGGAGAAATGCAATTCTCCGGGCGACTCAGCACTCAAATCGTCGACCGAGGCTCGCAGCGGCGCGCCAAACTCCTGCTGAGCCGCAACGCCTACAACACGAGAACACCGAAACGCTTTGGGCAGGAGTCTTTGCTTCCCAACCCGCAAAAAATCGCCAGCCAAAGCCGCTGATTTGCGGAGGGACGCCGAGACGTCCCGTCCAGGGCACCAAAGCAGACGGCAAGGCCCTTGCCCTCAAAGCGGTCTCTATCAATAACTATTATACGCAGCACCTCGGATTTCCGTTGGACGCAAGGCGCGTCACACGCTCGATCGCACGTCGCGAGACCGCCATCCTGGCCCGAGAGCAAGCGGTCGCGGGTCAGGAGACGAACCAGCACCATGAGCGATGTTGCCAGCCTCGGTCTCGCAGCGAACGGAGGCAGGTCCCGAGCCAAGCGAAAGATATCACTGCGGATGCGGAAGGCTCTATCGTGCAAAAACGCCGCGGAAGCCGGCTTGACGCCACCCGTCCTCGCTGCTAACTTTACTAGCGCAATGTGGAATTCCGATCGATCTTCCCACTGGCCGGGGAGAGACAGCGGACACAGATTGTGGGGGATTAGCTCAGTTGGGAGAGCGCTTGAATGGCATTCAAGAGGTCACGGGTTCGAGTCCCGTATCCTCCACCTGGATGAGCGACAACGAGCGAGAGTTTTGTCAAGCCCTTGCCTGGCAAGGGTTTTTTCTTTGCGCTGGGTCTTCATTTGCGATCCGTTTCCGGAGAGTGCCGACAGGTTCTGCAGCGCCTGGTGCAGCGAGGCGCCCACGCCTTCTTTTTCGCACGAGCAGCTAGGGATCGCCCCACACGCTGGGAATCTTGCTTGGTCGTTTGCCCCATGGGGCCGTGCCACGACGCGGAGCGTATCTCCCATTGACTCAGAAAAGGCGGCGGTCGGAGACTCACGATCCCCCCTTTGAATTCACCGCGGCGTCCAGCAGATGCGTGGCCCCAAGCTCCGCGTTCCCCCATCCCACCGCGGACCACACCCCTTCAGCCGACTGGCCGCCGTTTTGCAACGCGACTCGTTTCGGCCCGCTTGCGCGGCGTTGATCGTCTTCACCATCCGTTCCGCGAACTCGTCCGCCGAATCTTGCAGGAAGGCTCTCAGTGGATCAGCCGAAATGCGGGGCTCTTCCTCCATGACAGCGATCTCACCTGCGACGAGGTCTCCGAGCGCTTCCACGGCGAACCGCATCGCCGTCCGAAGCAATCTGCCCCACTTCACCCAGACTGCGCCAGTCAGAATTGCCAGCTCCCGGTGCGGTGACCGCTAATCCCAGCTCAACGGCTCCTGCCAGCGGCATTTGAGTTCATCGACGGCCGCGTCGATGGTGACCGAGCTGGCAAGAGAGATGCGGAGGCGGCCACAGTCGGTGACGCGGCCAACGAGCGTGCAGGGCAAGCCTTCCCACAGGGCTTCGAAGGCGGCTCGACGCTCCGGATTCACCTCGACCAGAAACCGCGAGTTGCTTTCAGAAAAGAGCAAAACGGGGATCGCCAGTCCGGACGAGTCGGCCAGCGACGCCAAATCCAAATCGGCTCCGAGCCCGCCCGCGAAAGCCATCTCGGCCGCGGCCACGGCCAGCCCCCCTTCGCTCAGGTCGTGGCAACTTCGCACCAAGCCTTGCTGGACGGCCTCAAACAACGCCGCAAACAGACGCGGGGCCTGTTCGAAATCCACATGCGGCACGGTTCCACCCGTCAGGCCATTGACCAGCGCAAAATGACTGCCTCCCAGTTCGTCGCGCGTCGTGCCGATCAGATAAAGCGTGTTGCCGGGCTCTTTCAGGTCCATCGTGACGGCCTGCGAGATATCGGCGATCTGGCCCAAGGCGCTGATCAGCAAAGACGGCGGAATCGCCACTTGCCGCCGTTGGCCGTCCTCGTCCACGTAAGAGAACTCGTTGTTCAAGCTGTCCTTGCCGCTGATGAAGGGCGTCCCGAAGGCGACGGCTGTATCGTGGCAGCCCAAGGCCGCGCGCACCAGACTGCCAAGCGTTTCCGGACGGTCGGTGTTGCCCCAGCAGAAATTGTCGAGAATGGCGATGCGACGCGGATCGGCTCCCACGGCCACGCAGTTGCGCACCGCTTCGTCGACCGCTGAAGCGGCCATCCAGTACGGGTCGAGGTCACCGTATCGAGGATTCATGCCGCAGGCGATCACTAGCCCGCGCGGTGAGCTCAAGTCCGGCCGCACGACCGCGGCATCGGACGGTCCGTCTTCTTGAGTGCCGACCAGCGGCTTGACCACGCTACCGCCTTGTACTTCGTGATCATACTGCCGAATCACCCAATGCTTGCTGCAGACATTCAACGAGCCAAGGATTCGCTTCAGGTCCTCATCGAACCGGTCGCGGGAGGGGGCGGCCAGCGGTTGCGGTTCGGGCGGTGTGTAAACCGCTTCGCGCACCACGGCCGGTCGGCCTTTATGCAGAAAGTGCATGGACAGGTCGCCCACCTGATGGCCATGGTACTTCAATACGAGCCGCCCGGTCTCGCGGAACTCGCCGATCACAGCGGCCTCAACGCCTTCCGACGCACACAGCTCGCGAAACTCCTCCCAGCACTGCGGCGGCACGGCCAGCACCATCCGCTCCTGAGCTTCGGAAATCCAAATCTCCGTGTAGGACAGGCCGGAGTACTTCAGCGGAGCCCGCTCCAGCCAGACTTCCGCCCCGCATTCGGCGCCCATCTCGCCCACGGCACTACTAAAGCCACCGGCGCCGCAGTCGGTGATGGCGTGGTATAGGCCGCGGTCGCGCGCCGCCAGCACGACGTCGACGACCATCTTTTCGGTGATCGCGTTGCCGATCTGGACCGCCCCGCCGCTGACCTGCTCGCTCTCTTGAGTGAGCTCGGCCGACGAAAACGTCGCCCCGTGGATCCCGTCCCGGCCGGTGCGTCCGCCAATGACCACGATCAAATCGCCCGGCTCAACCCGCTTCTGCGATTTCCCCACCGGGATGATCGCCACATTGCCGCAATAGACCAGCGGGTTGCCGAGATAGCGTTCGTCAAAGTAGATTGCACCATTGACCGTCGGGATGCCCATCCGGTTGCCGTAGTCGCGGACGCCGGCCACCACGCCTCGCATCACGGCTTTCGGGTGCAATACGCCTGGCGGCAAGCGATCGAAGGGGAAGTCGGGCGGAGCGAAACAGAAGACGTCGGTGTTGCAGATCGGCTTGGCTCCGAGGCCCGTGCCGAGCGGATCACGAATGACGCCACCGATGCCCGTGTTCGCCCCGCCATACGGTTCCAGCGCCGACGGATGGTTGTGCGTTTCCACCTTGAAGCACACATCGTGTTTGTCGTCGAAGCGGACCACGCCCGCATTGTCCCGGAAAACACTGACGCACCAGTCGTCCGCCCCGAGCCGCGCGCGGATCGTCTGCGTAGCCGCGAAGATCGTCTCTTTCAGCATGTTTTCGAAATGGATTTCCCGCTGCTCGTCGCGGTAGTGAATGCGGCCGGCCAGTGTCTTGTGGGAACAGTGTTCACTCCAGGTTTGGGCCAAGCTTTCCAACTCGACGTCCGTCGGGTCGCGGCCCTGCTCGGCGAAGTAGGCCTGGATGGTTTTCATTTCGACCAGACTCAAGTAAAGCTGCCCGGTCTGGCTCAGCTCCATCAGTTCCTCGTCGCTCATCTGACGGATCGGAACGGTGACCAGCTCGAACTGGTACTCCGAGCCCACCGTCAGGCTTTCGAGACGCAGCGGCCCCCAAACGACA